>JBMZVD010000011.1:0-37276 GCA_049625305.1 Flavicella sp. | reverse complement strand
GAGATATATTTTTAAAACAAAACCACAATCCCAAGTGATAATTGGTGTTGTGGTTTTGTTTTGTGGAGACGCCGGGAATCGAACCCGGGTCCAAACAAGCAATCGCAAGGCTTTCTACATGCTTAGTTTTTATTTGATTTTCGATCTGCAACCGCCTAAAAACAGGCTACTACAAACTTAGCTTTTTTAGTTTCGGACGACTGTCAAAGCCCAGCCTTCCTATGTATACTTTTACGACACCTCTAAATGGAACGCCGCATACCAGGGCTGTCCGGAGATGTACGGCTTGCTCACCTTGTGAGCCGAGGCCAATCTTACTAAACTTCAGATTAGGCAGCCATAGCGTAGTTATCTTCGCCGTGTAAAAAAGTTGAAACAAAGTTTTACGAGATATGTTTCCTTACTCGACATGCTTACGTTTTGACTGATCTCGCTGTCAAAACCAGTCGTCCCCATATGTCCGAAGACAGAAAACAAAATTAGGAAAATAATTCGCAATAACCATCCTGAGAACAAAGGAATTCTCAAGAAGAATCCTATTTTTGTCTCTCTATAGAACAAGTAGATTCAAGCAGTACGAATTGCTTTATCATAGTGTAGTTTTATCTATTTGACCTACAGTTTTTTAATACAATAATTACCATGCAAGATCCACAGGCCTTTCTTAAAAAACTCGCTCATACCCGCATGCCTTTTGGCAAATACAAAGGCACTTATCTGATTGATTTGCCCGAGCACTATGTGGTCTGGTACCATGCCAAAGGATTTCCACAAGGACAAATAGGGCAGATGCTCGGCTTGGTTTACGAATTGAAATTAAACGGTTTGGAACACCTTATCCACAACATTCAAAAGGAAAAAGGACTTAAAAGGCCTTAGTTTATTTTGTTTCAAAAGACAATACAATTTCATTGCCAGACAAGATATTGAGAGTTCTTTTACGTTTGGCCGGAATCCTTAAAATGGTTTTCCCGTTTTGAAAAATAGGTTTTATTTTAGTGTAGTAACGCTCTCTAGAATAGATATAGCCAAAAGCAATGTCCCTTCTTTCTTTTTCAAACACAATATCTATGTATTTCTTTTTCTTCGCAGCGACAAATCCATTTGTAGGTGAGAGTAGCTGAAGTTTTTGTTTGTAATACAAATTACCAAAGGCAGGGAATTCAGAAAATATTGTTTTGGAAATAGGATGCGCTAACAATTGCCATTTTTTATCTTCGGGATAATGTTTTTTTATAAAATAGTCAGGTTCAGTAAAACAGTAATATGGATTAAAATCAGCTTGCCATTTTTTACTGATTGTATAGCCTGCGCCCCATGTACAGTCAAGTAAAAACCACTTGTTATCAAGTTTGACAGCATTCCAAGCATGCCTTCCCAATACTTCAGGTTTACCGATAGGCATATTCGAAGTTTTGGCGAGGCCACTGATAAAGGCACACTCAATACCGAGTAGCGAGGCCGTTTGCTCAAAGGTACGTGCGTAGCCCTCACAAACCGCCTTGCGACTTTTCAGAGTCTCTTGCGTCAAATCATTGTATTGTGCTTGTATTTTTCGTTCTAATTCTTCTTGTGTACGGTAAGAAAATTGAATCGGTTTCAAGCCCTTTCGAAATGTTTTCAAGTCGTATCGTATGTTCTTTGCCAACCAAGTATAGAGTGCGTAGCTTTGAGTAGTGGGATTTTTAAATTCCTCTTCAATAGCAGTGGCCAATGCCTGTGTTGTTTGGATATTTTTGGGGAAAGAAGCCACGCGTTTTTCAATGTCCGCTCGTGTTTGTGCAAAAGCAAACACCGAACAGCAAATGCTTGTAAAGAAAAAAAGTTGTGCTCTCTTGAGAAAGCACAACTTTGTATTTTGTCTACATTGAGTTCTCATTAACTCAAGTTATTAATTGTTTTTCGAATAGCGACCAAATTGGTCAATAATTTTTCCAAATGTTGCAAGTCCAACATGTTAGCACCATCGGATTTTGCATTGGCAGGGTCAAAATGTGTTTCCAAGAACAAACCATCTATTCCAGTAGCAACACCAGCTCTTGCTATGGTTTCAATCATATCAGGTCTTCCTCCTGTCACACCGCTAGTCTGGTTAGGTTGCTGTAATGAGTGTGTCACGTCCAGTACAGTAGGAGCAAAGGCTTTCATTTCAGGAATTCCTCTAAAATCTACTATCATGTCTTGGTATCCAAACATCGTTCCTCTATCAGTAATCCAAGCTTTGTCATTGCCACTGTCTTTTACTTTTTGTACGGCGTGTTGCATGGCTCCTGGGCTCATAAATTGCCCTTTTTTCAAGTTGACTACTTTTCCTGTTTTTGCAGCAGCAACAACCAAGTCCGTTTGGCGTACCAAAAAAGCAGGAATTTGTAAGACGTCTACATATTGGGCTGCCATAGCTGCGTCTTCGTTGGTGTGGATGTCCGTAACCGTTGGAATATCAAAAGTATCAGATACTTTTTTTAATATTTTCAAAGCTTTCTCATCGCCAATTCCTGTAAAGCTATCGATTCGAGAACGGTTGGCTTTCTTAAAACTTCCTTTGAAAACAAAAGGAATTTCTAGTTTGTCAGTTACTTTTAGTATGTGTTCTGCGATGTGCAATGCCATCTCTTCTCCTTCGATGGCACACGGTCCTGCCAAGAGAAAAAAGTTACCACTGTCTGTATGTTTTAGCTTTGGAATGCTCTGTAAGTCCATAAAAAATGTTTTGAGCAAAGATAGACTTTCAATTTACATTTCACAATCTTAAATCACTGATGCGTTTCCGTATTTTTATTAAAAAAAAGGAGCAATCGTATCGTTTATTATTTCTCAGATTCCCCCAAATAATGTACTTTTAAGTAAATCTATTTTATGAAAAAAACAACAATCCTTTTGACTATCCTTTCATTTTATTGGGGGGAAAGTCAGACCAAACTGGAGGCTATCATTACAAATTCCCTTGTGGAAAAGCACATAGCAACTTTGTCATCAGACGAAATGCAAGGCCGAAAATCGGGTACGGAGGGTATTGAAAAAGCGGCCCAATACATAGAAAGTCAATTTTCCCAAATGGGTTTAAAAACCTTTCAAGGTAGTAAAGATTACCGACAGCGTTTCACCAAGCGCGGTTTGGATTTGTTCAATGTAATTGGTGTTTTGGAGGGAACCACCAACAAAGACGAGTTTGTAGTGGTCTCTGCCCATTACGATCACTTAGGCATACTCCCTACAAAAAATGGAGATAGCATCGCCAATGGTGCAGACGACGATGCTTCGGGTGTGGCAGGAGTATTGGCGCTTGCAAAGTATTACAAAGAAAAAGCCACTAACAAACGCTCTATTGTATTTATAGCCTTTACTGCAGAGGAAATGGGACTTTGGGGGTCCAACTATTTTGGAACGACCATCAGTCCAGAAAAGTTTATCGCCGGTATCAACTTAGAAATGATAGGAAAGAATGCTAAATTCGGTCCCAATACGGCTTTTTTAACTGGGTTTGACAGTTCTTCTTTTGGCAAAATCATCCAAAAAAACTTAAAGGACTTTGATTTTAAATTGTACCCTGACCCCTACAAAGAATTTAGGCTTTTCTTCCGATCCGACAATGCCTCTTTGGCAAAGTTGGGCATACCTGCGCATACGTTTTCTACCTGTCCTATTGATAAAGATCCTTACTACCACACCGTTGACGATGAAATAGAAACTTTAGACATGACAACTGTGAGACATACCATACATGCTGTTGTGAAAGGAACCGAATCCATCATTCAGGGAACAGATACTCCCACACGTGTAAAAAGTAATTCTCGCTACAATTAGCTCAAGTATTGCCAGAATTCACAAGAGTTTTTTAGTACATTTACTCACACAATTGATTTTAGATGAATATACATTTTATAGCCATAGGAGGAAGTGCCATGCACAATTTAGCCATGGCCTTGGCAGCCAAAGGAGATACAATCACTGGAAGTGACGATGCTATTTTCGAACCTTCTAAATCGCGTTTGCAAGCGAAGGGACTTTTACCGGAAGCATTTGGATGGTTTCCTGAAAAAATAACGAAAGATTTGGATGCGATTGTGTTGGGAATGCACGCGAAAGCTGACAACCCTGAATTGTTGAAAGCACAAGAACTAGGACTGAAAATATATTCTTATCCTGAATTTCTCTACGAACAGTCAAAAGATAAAACAAGAGTTGTTATTGGTGGTTCTCATGGAAAAACAACCATTACTTCCATGATATTACACGTATTGCAATACCACGATCGTGACGTTGACTATATGGTGGGTGCGCAACTGGACGGTTTTGATACGATGGTACAGTTGACGGATGAAAATGATTTCATGATTCTAGAAGGTGACGAGTACTTATCGTCCCCAATTGACCTGCGTCCAAAGTTTCATCTCTACAGACCTAATATCGCACTGTTGAGTGGGATTGCTTGGGATCATATCAATGTGTTTCCAACCTTTGAAAACTACAAAGAACAATTCCGCATCTTTACAGACTCTTTGACCAATGGCGGGATCATGGTCTACAACGCAGAAGATATCCATGTAAAAGATGTCGTAGAGGAAAGCACTCATACCATCAAGCGCTACCCTTATGGAACGCCTGATCATCAAATCATTGACGGAACTACCTACTTGGAAACTCCAGAAGGCGATATGCCTTTGGAAATTTTTGGAGGGCACAACTTACAAAACCTTGCTGGGGCCAAATGGATTTGTCAGCATATTGGAGTAGGAGAGGAAGATTTTTACGAGGCGATTGCAAGTTTCTCTGGAGCTAGCAAACGGTTGGAGAAAATTGCAACATCTTCTGATACGGTAGTGTTTAAAGATTTTGCGCACGCCCCTTCAAAAGTAAAGGCAACCACTGCAGCGGTTAAAAAACAATACGCACAAAGAAAAGTATTTGCCTGTTTGGAATTGCATACCTACAGCAGCTTAAATGCTGAATTTTTGCAAGAATACTCCGGAGCATTAGATACTGCAGACCAGGCTGTTGTTTTCTACTCACCAGAGGCGGTAGCATTGAAACGTCTGGATACTGTAAGTGCAGAACAAATCAAAACTGCCTTTGCGCGAGAAGATTTGATAGTATACACAGATCCTGAGGAGTTTCAGGAATTCTTGTTTGCACAAAATCTATCCAATACCGCTTTGTTGTTGATGAGTTCTGGAAATTATGGTGGCTTGGATTTTGAAAAATTGGAGGAGTTAGTAAAAAACTAATAAAGATTAAAAGGGAACTTTTTCTAAAAACGTTTTCCGAAGTCAATACCAATAGATGCTGTGTCATAATTGGATACTCGAATATCCTATAAAATGGTTGGGGCTACGTCCCAGCCATTACCTATTTCAATTTCATATTCCAATCCTGTTCTAAATAAAGTGAGGTTTTCAGTTTTATCAAACTCAATACCACCACCCAGCACCAATACACCATTCATGACTAAACTAATATTCAAGATCAAAGCCAAATGATGGGAAAATAAATTTATTTTCCACTCATAGTCGCTTTGGGAATATAAGTATGACTCAGTACAGGGCTGACCCTAAAGTGATTCTCAAAATCAAAATCCTTGTTTTTTTCTCGAGACAAAGCAGGTAAACTTTGTTTTAAAAGGAAACTTAAAAAAAAGATTTTTTTAAAAGTATCTTGCATAAGATATATTGGTTGAGGTGTTGGTTGACAGTCTTATTGTGGTTTAACTCTTTTTCCAGAAATAAGGAGTAAACAATATCAAAACAGTGAACAATTCCAATCTTCCAATCAACATCAAGAAAGCACAAAACAATTGAGCTGCGTCTGACAAACTTGCATAGTTGTTTACAGGTCCTAGCGAGCCGAGTGCAGGACCAACATTACCCAAACAGGAAGCTGAAGCACTCATGGCAGAGCTAAAATCCAAACCAAAGAAAGAAAATACCACAGCACTGCAAATAAATATCAACATGTACAACACAAAGAATGATAGTATGTTGAAAACAATCGGTCTAGAAACTCCTTTCCCATCATAACGAACGGGAATAATTGCATTGGGATGCAGTAATTTTTTAAATTCCAGCAAGCTATTTTTAATCATTACGATATGACGTACAATTTTTACACCTCCACTGGTCGATCCAGCAGACCCTCCCACGAAGAATAATGAGAAAATAAGTATCGTAGCCAAAGGACTCCAAAGTGTATAATCGGCAGAGACAAAACCTGTGGTGGTCATGATAGAGACAACCTGAAAAGCGGAGTGTCTGAATGCACTTTCTAATGAGCCCCAAGGTGCTGGATGCGCAATTGTAGCCGTAACATCTGTTGGATTAAAGAAAAAAACAAGACCTGTAATGGTCAATGTCAATGCAATGGCTCCAAAAAAGTAATACGTGAATTCTTCATTTTGAAAAACTTTTTGAATTTTACCTTTCAATGCAAAGTAAGTCAAAATAAAATTGGTACCTGCGATAAACATAAAAACAATGACGATGTATTGTATTATTGGAGTGTTATTCCAAAAAGCCATACTCGCGTTTTTAGTAGAAAAACCACCTGTACTCATGGTTGCCATAGCGTGGTTTAGGGCATCAAACCATGTCATTCCTGCAATTTTTAACAACAAGAATTCAGTAACTGTTAATGATACGTAAATCAACCACAAACGTTTTGCTGTTTGCGTGATTCTAGGATGCATTTTGTCGGTAGAAGGGCCTGGAGCCTCTGCCATAAAAAGCTGCATTCCCCCAATTCCCAAAAGTGGCAAAATGGCAATAGTCAATACGATGATTCCCATTCCACCGATCCAATGTGTTGCACTACGCCAAATCAAAATCCCTTTGGGCAGGGCTTCGATATCATTGATGATAGAGGCTCCTGTAGTAGAGTAGCCAGAAATGGTCTCGAAGATAGCTGACGCTAGGTTTGGAATGGTACCTGTAAACAAGTATGGAATGGCACCTGTGAGCGTCAAAGCTACCCAACCAGTGGTAACAATCAAGTACCCTTCTTTTTTTTGCAATGTTTTTGCTGCTTTTCTATTAAAAAACCACAACAAAGCTCCTAGAAATATTGTGAAACCTCCAGCTGCTAAAATCTCAATAGCTGCTTTTTCACGGTGATAAAAGCTAAATGGTGAAGACAATAACATAAATAAGCCATTCAGCATAACAATGTATCCTAAAAAGCTCCCAATAATCTTATAGTTTAATCGTCTCATGATCAGTTGTTAAAAAGCTTTTCCACCTCTCCAATGGCTTCTGGCAAACAAAATACGATAGCCCTGTCTCCAGCTTCTATTTGAAAATCCCCAAAGGTCATCAAAGCCTTTCCCTTTCGAATGACTCCACCAAAAACAGCTTTTTTAGTCAACTTGATATCTTTGATACGGTTTTCAGTAATTTTTGTATTGCGACGCACAAAAAATTCTAATACTTCCGCATCTACATTGTGAAGGTTTGCAAGTGCCAAGACCTTTCCTTTTCGAACATGTTTAAATATGGCTGAAGCTGCGAGTAATTTTTTATTGATTAGTGTGTCAATTCCAATGGTCTGAGAAATGTTGATATAGTCCATATTCTCCACCAAAGCAATGGTTTTTTCCACTCCTTTTGATTTGGCTACCAAACAGGACATGATGTTAGTCTCAGAATTACCCGTAACTGCTACGAAAGCGTCCATGTTTGAAATGGATTCTTCTTCTAGCAAATCCACATTCCTTCCGTCTCCCTGTATGATAAGCGTGTCACTCAGTACGTCTGCCAATTCAAAAGCCTTATCTCTTCTGTTTTCAATGAGTTTTACATTGAAATTATTGCTACATAAAGAAGCCGCTGCTTTTTGACCAATCTTACTTCCACCGAGTATCATGACGTCTTTGATTCCTACTTTTTCCTTTCCAATCAAGGTGTAAATTTTTCCTATATGGTTTTTAGGGACTGAGAAATATACCTGATCGTTTTCTTTGAAGAAGGTATTTCCTCTTGGGATAATGGTTTCAGTATCGTCTTCTCTTTTGAGTGCAATCGTGATGAAATCTATGTGAGAAAAATTTTCTTTGGCCTCTTGAACTGTTTTGTTTAGCAAAGGTGAATTGCTTGTCAACTTTGCACCTAATATATTGATGGCTCCTTTTTCAAATTCAATTTTATCATTAAAAATAGATTCGTTGAGCAACAATTCGATTTCTTTAGATGCCAAATACTCAGGAGAAATCATGTAATCGATTCCCACTTCGGCGAAATTAATTTCTTTTGTGGTAAGAAATTCTGTGTTTTGAATTCGAGCAATGGTTTTCTTTACACCTAGCTTTTTACTGAGTGCAGCTATAGTCAAATTGGTGTTTTGTGACTCTGTTACCGCCAAAATAAGATCGGCAGTTTCGATTTGAACTTCTTTTAACGTTTTTAAAGAGGTTGCATCTCCTTTCAAGGTAATCACATCTAAGTGATCATCTATATATTTGAGCTTCGCGGCACTAGGATCAATGACATAGGTGTCTTGAGACTCGTTGGATAATAGTTTCGCTAAGTGGAACCCTACATCTCCTGCACCCGCAATAATAATTTTCATTCTGTTGAAATTTTCTACAAATATACTAACTATTAAAAACATACGACATTTTATAAAGCTTATTTCTATTCTTGTAGGAACGTTTGATTTATGAGGGGTAACGTGTTGATTCATCTATCTTTACAGTGCTATGAAAAATAAACACAATAAATCATTTTCAATACGTGATTGGGATCGCCAAGATCGCCCCAGAGAACGATTGCAGCAGTACGGTCAACATACATTAACCAATACAGAATTGCTGGGGATTTTGATTAGTACGGGTTCTAGGAGTGAAAGTGCAGTCACATTGGCAAAAAGGATATTGGCGTGCTGTGACAACGATCCAGCTATATTGGCTTCGATGACTCTAGGACAGTTGACATCCTTCAAAGGGATAGGACTCGCAAAAGCCACAACCATACTTACCGCTCTAGAATTGGGTAGAAGGGCAGCACAATCACAAGCCATTACACCCAGTTACATAACCTCTAGTCACGAAAGTGCAGATTTGATGCGTCCTTATCTATCGCATTTAAAACACGAAGAGTTTTGGGTTGTCTTTCTCAATAATTCGAACAAGGTCCTGTTTTGTTTGCAAGTGAGTAAAGGTGGGTTAACGGGTACGTTGGTAGACATCCGTTTGATTTTGAGTAAGGCTTTAGAATTACTAGCTGTTGCTATTATTTTAGCACACAACCATCCCTCAGGAAGTTTACGACCTAGTGCTGCCGACAAAGCCATTACAAAAAAAATATACAAGGCAGGAGCTACCTTAGATATTAAGGTTTTGGACCATTTAATTTTGACAGAAAAAGACTATTTTAGCTTTGCTGACGCGAATCTCTTGTGATATTTTGAGAAATGCGTTTTAAAATGTATCCGTATTGGGTGCAAAGCATTTAGTGTGAATTTCAAATGATTTTAGTTTATACTCATAAAATAACTCCCCGATTCAGCTATATATTCAAGCATATATTTGTCAGAATCTTAAACATACCTGTAAGCTTCACTACCAAAGTAGAGGAGTTTGTGGCTTACAACGGAATGAAAATGAACTACTCCAAACAAGCGTTAGGGTCTGAGTTTTTCGTAAAAGCGAATAATTTGCTTTTTGAACAGGGAATCAATGATATTGAGATTTCTGTGAGTTCTTGGGGAACAGCCATTCCCTGCTTTTTCAATGTAGGTCTAAAATCAGCCATCCCCTATGATATTTTTGCTGCGAGTTTTTATCTGATTTCTCGCTATGAGGAATACTTACCTCACGTTAGAGACGAACACGAGTGTTTTCCAGTTGAAGAAAGTTTGGCGTATCAGCACGATTTTTTGAAAAAACCATTGGTTGATATTTGGGCCTATAAGTTTTTCGATGCTTTAAAAGAACGATTTCCTGACCAAGAAACCGAAACTCGTTCCTACCAATTTATTAGTAGCTTTGACGTTAATCAGGCTTTTATATATCGATCAAGAGGGGTGGTACGAACATTGACGGGGTTTGTGGTAGATTTTTTTACGCTCAATTTATCTGCTTTTTTCGAGCGTATTTGGGTATTGTTAAAAATCAAAAAAGACCCTTACGATACTTATGACGAAATCATTAGAATCAACAAAAAATATAGCATACAAACCTTTGTGTTTTTTTTAATTTCGAATGCTACTACTTACGATAATAATATTTCGATTACAAAGAATAGGTTTTTTCTACTTATAAAATCAATATCGGATTATTTTAAAGTTGGATTGAATGCTTCCTATGCCACTATGAAAGACGAAGCCATGCTCAAAAAGGAATTGCAAAAATTGGCATCTATCATCAACACTCCTGTTAGTAAATCTAGACAACACATGCTCCGAAACTATTTGCCTCAAACCTATCAAAATTTGATCGATATGGAAGTGGAAGAAGACCATTCTATGGGTTATCCCAATGCCATAGGTTTTCGTGCGAGTACGTGCAGTCCTTACTATTTTTACGATTTGGACTTTGAAATTCAAACTCCTTTAAAAATTGTCCCTTTTGCTGTCTCAGATACTGTACTCAACCAAGTATTGCAATTATCTCCTAAAAAAGCATTACAACAAGTGACTCAGATATGTAGACAAGTAAGATCTGTCAACGGTACCTTTTCTATGTTGTTTCACAATGAAGTTATCAGTGATTATGAGGAATGGAAAGGCTGGGGAAGTTTTTATGAAAAAGTAGTGGAAGTAGCAAAGTAAGGAATCACTTAAAGTAGGTGTCTAGCCACATTTCTGTCGAAATAAGTTGCCATATTTTTTTACTGTCTTTGGATTTTAAAATACGGTCGATTTCGTTGGAATGAAATAAACTTCTTTTCTTTAAAGCCGAAATCATTTCATTGACGAAAGATTTTAGCTCTTTTTGCATCCATTGCTCCATGGGCAGGCTCAGTCCTTTTTTTCCCATCTTCATACAGCTCGGATGAATATGTTTTTTGGCGACTTCCCTTAAAACATACTTTTGTTGCTGCTGTTTGATTTTATATTGGGTAGGTATTTTTGCAGCCACCTCAATTAGATTGTGGTCTAAAAGAGGAAAACGCCCTTCTAATGAAAAATGCATGGTACACTGATCAACAGTTCGCATTTGATGATTTCCAATATAGGACTTGAGGTTGTAGAAGGAAATAGCCTCAAAGGAATCTTCAAATTCAATGTTGTCTGGGTTGTAATATTCTTTAAGTGTTTTTAGAGTGCTTTTATTTTCAGTTTTGAATAACTTTTGAATTTCATTGTCCGTATAGTTGGTGTAGTAATGCGCATAAAAAGCATCCAAATCTTTATAGGTAGCTAGTTGTTTACCTTTGGCTATTTTAGGGTGAATATTTGGAAGCAACCCAATTGATTTTTTATGTTTTTTAAGGGTTTCCCAAAGATGCAATTTATGAAATACGTCGTAACCTCCAAAGAGTTCATCTCCTCCAAGTCCATTGAGAACTACCTTAACACCTTGATTTTTTGCTATTTTTGCAATCACATAATTGATGGGAAGGTAAAAATATGGTTCCTCGTATATATGAGGGGTTTTGTCAATAATCCCTAAGATATCTTGAGGTGATACAGTATCAATGTGATGTTGAAGTCCGTGCATTTTTGCAGTTGCAGTTGCTTCGTCGATTTCATTGAATTCCTTAAAGTCTTTAAACCCTAGGGTCATGGCCTTAATTGATGGATTGGTTTTTGCTGCAATCACTGATAGGGTAGTGGAGTCAATCCCACCACTCATAAAGGTTCCAACCTCAACATCTGCTTGCATGCGGTAGGCAACAGATTTGTAAATTGCTTCTTCCAACAAGTTGGTTGCTTGCTTTTCCGTTAATGTGTGGTCTTGGATATTGTTGGGTATTTGCCAATATGTTTTTTTCTCAACAGTAAAATCATCGAGTTGTATGCTAACAAGTTGTCCTGGGCTAACTGCTTTTATACCTTCAAAGCAAGTACTAGGTCGCTGTGCAATAGAAAATCTAAAATTTTGAGACAGCCCAGTCCAGTCAATATTTGGTTGGTAGAGTTGTGAGTCTATGATTCCTTTTTGAGTACTTGAAAAAATAAAATGTGAGTTGTCTTGATAATAGTACAAAGGCTTGATACCGACTCGGTCTCTAGCAAAAAATATACGATTTTTTAGTTTGTCATAAATAGAAAAAGCAAACATACCATTGAGTTTGTCAAGAGCCTTTTCTCCCCAATGTATATAAGCTTGCAACAATACCTCTGTATCTGAGTCTGAAAAAAAATTAGCACCCAATTGGGACAGCTCTTCACGTATTTCCTTGTAATTGTATATTTCGCCGTTAAATACGATCCAATAGTTTTGAGATGTGTCTGCCATCGGTTGATGACTTTTATTACTCAAATCTATTATTTTCAATTGTCGAAATCCAAAACCAACCTTAAAAGGAGTATCAGTGGCTGACTCAATATGCCTACTGCTTTTGGCGATACTGTCATTTCCGTAAAAGGGACTCGCATCTTGATTGATGAGTACATAACCCTCGTTGTCTGGTCCACGATCTTTGATGCTTTGTGTCATTTTTACCAATGCATTAGCTAGAGGTTTCTTTTCTTGAATGTTGATAATTCCTACTATTCCACACATAAACTATGAATTTGAAACGATCGTTTGCTCATAAATTTTGTTAAAAGTACGATTTATAGCTTTGGGACTAAAGTGTTCTTCCGCGTATGCATGCATTTTTTCTGGGCTAGCATGGGATTTTGAGGTATAAAACTCTAAAATAGCTTTCTCTAATGACGCTTCGTCTCTGGCAGGAACAAGGCATCCAAAATCTTCAGGGAAGTACTCGTGAATACCACCAACATCAGAACTAATGACTGGAACACCACAAGCAAAAGCCTCTAAAATTACACAAGGGAGGTTTTCGTAATTGCTAAAAAGTACAAACACATCGGATTGTTGTATTTGATGACTTATTTCTTTCGTGTTACAAAAATCAATGTAGTCTATCATTGATGGAAGAATCCCCAATTCATCGGCTTCCTTGTTGTATGCAACTGATTTGTTTCCTACCAATGTGATTTTTGACTCAGGAATTTGTTTTAGAATTGATTTAAACACACGCAAAATTCCACTGACATTTTTATGAGAATTAAGCATGTTAGAAATGTGTACTATTCGAAAATCAGTACTTGAATTTTTACTTGGTTTGAATGTGTTTGTATCAACAATATTAGGTATAGGGTAGTAGTTACCTTTCAGTCCAAAATCCAACATAGCATCGCATAAATGTTTACTTACAGGACACACAAACGTTGCATTTTTAACAAGAAGTTGGGTTGCTTTTTTTTGAAGATTTGAAATAGAATCACTCATTGGTTTTTGATAATCAGTCCAATGCTCAGAAATAATATAGGGCCTGCCAAGTGTCCATTTTTCTAATAAAGCGATCAAGCCTATTGGATAAGTTACATTGACGTGATTGATTTCTATTTTCGGTAGTTTTTGTTTGATGAAGCGGTAAGCTTTCCAATATCGAAACAACTTTACAAGTTTATTCGAGCAAGGTTTTAAATAGGCAATATATGATATAATCCCTCCTTCTGTATTTGTGGTGACTTCAATATTTTGCTTACAGTCGGGATCGCTAATGATATGTAAAACATAAACATTGTGAGTCAACGCAACAGCTTCTGCATGTTTTTTAATAAAAACACCATTTCCAGGAATCACTCGATTGGGATACCAACTGGCTAGGAATAAGATATTTTTTCTTGTTGTATCTGACAAATTTTGAACAATTTAGTTTGACTTTAAGACACAGACAAAGCCTTGTGCAACTGAAGCGATTGTAAAATAACAAAATCTTTTTAAGATATAAGTCATGCTTTTTTAATTATTCTATATTGTGAATACTAACTATTTTATTAATATGGTTTTTTGTTTGTACATTGCTCAAAAAAAGGGGAAATGCGTGTTTTATTGATTGGAGAGTATAGCAGGTTACACAATTCCTTAAAGGAAGGTCTTGTTAATTGCGGTCATGAAGTTTTTATAGTAGGGATTGGAGGAGATGCTTTTAAGGACTACCCTGTTGATATTAGTGTTGATTCACGTGTTTTTAATTCTGGGTTTCCAAGGTTTTTTGCTAGAGTTTGTAACAAATTATTTGGTTTAAACTTGTTTTCAATGGAGCGCGCCTTGAGATTTCTTATTCATTTTAAAAAGTTTAAAGGCTATGATGTTGTTCAGTTGATTCATGAGAATGCTTTGCGAACTACCCCACGAACAGAGGTGTTTTTATTGAAAAAAATTTTAAAGCATAACCGTAAATTATTTTTGCTTTCTTGCAGTGTGGACTCGTTTAATATGAAATATGCTTTTGCTAAGAAGTTTAAGTATTCTGTTATCACACCACTCTTAGAAAACCCAACAGATCCAACGGTTCAAAGAAGCTATTTACATTACGATAGTTATGCGACCAAACCTTATCAAAGATTAAATACTTTTGTAGACTTGAATTGTAATGGAATCATTGCCTCTGACATGGACTACCACATTCCATTGCTTGGGAATAAGAAGTACAAAGGTTTGATTCCTAACCCTGTGAATTCAATTGATATTGTTGAGCAACCTTTTGTTATAGATGGGAAAATAAAAATATTCCATGGAATCAATAGAAGAATGTACTTGCAAAAAGGAAATCGATTTTTTGAAGAAGCTTTGGCAATCATCGAATCTAAGTACCCCAATTTGGTCGAAGTGCATACTGTGGTTTCAGTACCTTATTCTACTTATATCAAGCTGTACAACAACTGCCACATACTCCTTGATCAAGTCTATTCTTACGATCAAGGTTTTAATGCATTGGAAGCTATGGCAAAGGGGAAAGTTGTCTTTACTGGGGCAGAATTTGAATTTTTAGACCACTACCAGCTGAAAAAGAATGAAGTATGTATCAATGCAATACCAGATGTAAATGCTATTGTTCAGGAACTTGAAGATTTGATCTTAGATCCTGAGAAGCTAAAACAAATTTCTATAAACGCACGCCGATTTGTTGAATCACAACACAATTTAAAAAAAGTAACACAACAATATCTAAAGGTTTGGAACGAAAATTAAACCCTGTCTTTAAGAAAAAATCTACCTCATCAAGATACGTTAGAATCTTTGACGATGTATATTTTTCTTTGCTTGGTGTTGTTGTGTATACGTGAGATGTATTCACCAATAATACCTACAGAAAGAAGCTGAATCCCTCCTAAAAAAGAAGAAACAATGATAAGGGAGGTCCATCCATTAACGGTTTGATTGAGTACAAAGTGCGAAAAGAGTGAAAATAAAATTACACAAAAGGAAACCATTGAGATGATCAAGCCCATTCTTGAAACAAAAGCGAGTGGTTTGTCTGAAAAACCTGTGATACCGTCTAAGGCGAGTTGTATCATTTTTGAATAGGAATATCCTGTGTTTCCATGTATGCGTTCAGGACGATCAAAGAGAACGGCTTTCTGAGAAAAGCCCATCCATGCAATTTGCCCTCTTATAAATTTGTGAGTCTCTTGCATTTTCTTTAATTCAACTACTACTTTTTTATCTATCAATCTAAAGTCACCTGTGTCAAGAGGAATTTCAATGGAAGTTATTTTTTTCAAAAGACGGTAAAACAGCTTGGAAGTTATTTTTTTTAAAAAAGTCTCTCCTTCTCTTTTGTTTCTTTTTGCGTAAACAACCTCATATCCTTTTTCGTATTCTCGGTACAGTTCCTCAATCAATTCAGGTGGATCTTGAAGGTCACCATCAATAATCACTGTACAAGCTGCATCGCAATGTTCTAACCCAGCAGTTACCGCTATTTGATGTCCAAAATTCCTTGTAAAGTTGATGTATTTAACAAAATCGTGTCGTGCTGCCAGTTGAGTTATCTTCTCTTGAGAACCATCACGACTTCCGTCATTTACAAAAATGATTTCAAAAGAATCTGATAGTTTTACCAAAGTATCAAACAATCTTTTAAACAAGATGTCAATTGTTTGTTCCTCGTTGTATATTGGAACTACAACGGCTATTCTTTTTGAGTTTTTCATAATCTTTTGATCCTTTGGTTTTGAGGAAATTACGGGTGTTTCTTTTGGGTCTTTAAAATATCAAAAAAATCATTGCTCCAGACAATTTTGTATGCATTACGTGTTAAAAATTGCTGGGTTTGCTTATGTTTTAGAAGTTCATTTTGAAGTAATGGTATCCCTTTGTGATTTGTTGTGCTTTTTAAATAGTTGGGAATAGGGGGAGAAAAACCATTATGACTATCAAACTTTTGTACGACTACCACAGGGTACGTTTTGATTTCGTTTTCAGCTCGTAGCAGTTGTTTTTTAAAAGAATTATGGTCGTAAATCCAAACCCAAGGATTGTATAGATAGGGTTTGGTTTCGGTTAAAAAGTGTAGCATGGGTAGCTTGTCATACACAAAAAGATAGTCTCCTTTTTTAACTTGGTGTTTTAATTCATTAAGGATGTCATTGATGATATTCGCACGTTTTTCTTTTGTGTAAATTCCTTTAGCTAAATCACTTTCAATAGTAAAAGTTTTTTGAAATCTACTGCCATAATCAAAATAAGATTCCTTTGAAATATTGTAAAATTTAGCACTTACAAATGCAAGGATCATTAGAATACAAACTGTTTTGAATAGTTTCTGTCTGTCATTGTTCTCGGGGAATTTGAACCAGTCTATTACCAGAGGAGCTTCGGAATACAGCCAGTAAAAAAACAAAGGAAAGGAGAGCCAAAGACACATGAAACCACTACTGTAAATACCTGCAGCGCTGCCAACAGGTAAAAAAATAGCCATTAATAGACCGATACTCGCCATAGATTTTAGTACTGTGTTTGCTGATTTTGAAGATAGAATAGCCAATGTGCCTACCATACCAATTGCATAAATAAAGTATAAATGGTAATGAAGAAAAAGTTTGGTATAACATAAAAAAGCTAAGAGGTACATTGTATATCTAGGAAGTTTTTTAGCTCCGATATAACGATTTGTCATACTTAATCCTACGATAGAAATGATCAGGATTGTTCCATAAAAAAGGAGTTGTTGGTACTCGTATCCATAAAACGAAATCAAAGCGCCAACATCGTGAGTACTCCCTTTGGTTTCTCCCAAATCGAATAGAGATAGCAAGGCTTTTGTGAAAATCTCAAGATGTCCCAAGCTAAACATTAGCAAGCAGATGGTCAATAAACCAGTAATACTTCCTAATACATAAAAAAGTATGGGTTTGATAGAGGATAAAAATCTTTGTTTTTTTAGATAACAGAAATAAGGAATTGAGAGTGCTAATACAAACAATGTAATATTGGGGAGTCTTGTAAATACATTGATTCCTGTTAGAAAACCCGCAATGAAAAGATACTTGTATAGGTCGGTTTTGAAATATTTTAAAAAAAAGTAGATGGATGACAATGCCAATACTTCTGTCAAGTAATTGTGATAAAAAGTCAAAAAGCCAAAATTATTGACAAATAATAACATAAAACATCCCGCTAAAGCAATTCTCTTTGGAATGATTTCTTTTAGGATTAAGAAGGCTATTACAAATTTTAACGTGTTTACAAGAACCGTGAAAAAACGAAACCATAAGATGCCTCCATTTGGGTACATTTCATGCCAAATTCCACCGACAAAAGTTGACAAATAGTAAACAAAATTGTATTCGACTGATTCTGGATTGTTAAATATTTGTTGGAAAGAGGTCAATACAAACCCATCATCACAAACATCAAATCCCTGAAAACCAAGTATCATTTGTAGGATTACAACAAGAATAACCAAAAAGATTGCCTCTTGTTTTGAATGCTTGTACAAGTCGATCATTGGATGGTGATTTAAAATGCATCAAATATAGAAAAAATGAAATCAATAAATTTAAATATCTATGTTTTTAGATTTAAAAATTATTGGCAATGTTGAGAAAGTTAGACCTTAGGGTTATTTAAAATTTTCATTTTTATTCACGAGCTATCAGTATATCGTTGGAGGGGTCAAGATGAGAAGATCGTTTGTTGAAAACGATACGATTTTGGATAAAGGTTGTGATCCTGCAGATATTTTTAAGCTCTTACTCTAAGTGAATTATGTAGGTATTGATATCGATTAAAATTATATCAATGCTGAGAAAATCCTCTATTTCCAACATACCTTTTATTGTGCTGGAGTCAGTGACTTTGATAAAAGTAAACTTGGAACATTTGATGTTGTTGTTGCTACGGGTGTATTGCATCATTTACATGACAAAGAAGTGGTCGAACTTTTGCAATTTGCAAAAAGTGTTTTGGGTAAAAATGGACGTCTAGTGACTTTTGATGGTTGTTATCATGACCTGTTCCAACTAAATCATATTCATTACCAACAGGCTACTAATTATGGTTTTAAATTTCTTGTGTACTAAACAGCCTTATATAACTTTATCTTTAGTGATTTTAAGACGCATTACAATAAGTACATACGCACACAGAACTCCATATTCTATAAGAATTATATAGCGTACTTTTTGCATTCCATGAAACGATAATAGATTGATGGCATCATCGTGAAAAGCATGAAATACAGGGAATGTAGTCATTGCAATTTCAGGTTTTATGTAAGGTATGGGCCAAATAAGACGGTAAATAAATACCATTGTAATCAATATTGGAATCCAAATTTTAAGGTTGTTTTTGAAATTGAGCTGTTTTTCAATTACCAAACCTACGGGTAAAACCAAAATTGGGAAAAACCATAAAATAAAACGTTCTGTATCTCCTCCAGTAAACCAAATGATACCTAGCGCTACAATTAGCATTGCTAAATATTGATGGTTCTCAGCAAAAAAGGATTTTGTTTGCTTCCAGTATAAAAATGGAAATAAGATAAAGGGACCAAATACATTTAAGAATCCTGCTGACAATGAGAAAATAGACTTGGTTTCTGTCCATAGAATAATAGCAGCAGCAAATCCGTAATAGGAAGGTTTTGCGACTACAAGATTGTGTGTTAGTATGATGCCGATAATACCACCTGAAAAGGCAAGTACAAACCAGTACTTGTGTTTCAATAATAAATTCCAATTGACATACAAAGCCTTTGAACGATCAAACGGTTGGTCTATAAATAAGAATAGTATACTGTAGACAACCAAATATTCTCTGAAAAACACACCTATAAAAATAAACAAACAACTGAGAAGTGCATAGCTTTTCTTTCGAGTGTCATAAAAACGTTTGGTAAGGAGAAGCAGAATCATGGTAACTAAGAAAGCCATAGGATCGCAGGTCGTTGGATTGTACTGTATGAATCGAATGTAAAAGCCCCAGTGTGTCATCAAACCCAAAGTAACCCACAATGCAGTGGTCCTCTTTTTAAAATAAAGTGATAGCCAATACAGTAATAGGAGACAGCTTAGTAAGGTAGCGCTATGATTGACAATTAAAAAATTAGTAAAGATATCAAAGGGTAATAAGGAGACTAAAAAAGGAGTTCCAATTCTGTATATAAATGGTTTGACACCGACTAGTGTATTCCCTTTTATCATATTGTCAGCCAACTCGTAATAAAAAACACCGTCATGACCTTTACCTCCATCCTTGAAAATTCGCTTCTGATAAGAATGATTTAAAATTAGTCCTACAGCAAAAAAGAGTATGACAACCCAATAACCGTATTTTGATGCAATTTTTTCCATGAAAATCTATTTAACTTTTTTCAGCTATATTTTTGTCAAAGATATTGTTATTAATTTACACCTAGAAAAATCAATCCTTTTTTTAGAGTTGTTAAAAGAACACTTACTTTTAACGCTATCTCTACTTAAAATGTTATTTTTACCTAGATTTTAATTGTTTGTCTTGATAACACTAAAAAAATACAGTCCTAAAGACCAAAAAAAATGGGATACCTTTTGCGATGTAGCCAAAAATGCAACGTTTTTATTCAAACGAGATTTTATGGACTACCATGCAAACCGTTTTGAGGACTTTTCATTGCTACTATACAAAGATGCTACATTGATAGCTTTGCTACCAGCCAATAGGGTTGACAGTACTTTATATTCCCATCAAGGTTTGACCTATGGTGGTTTTATAATTGGCCAACAATTAAAATTCTCAGACTACATTGCGCTTTTTTGTGCACTCTTGGAATACCTAAATGAAGAAGGGGTTTCGAGTTTCGTTTTAAAAAAGTTACCTAGTTTCTATACTTCAATTCCGAGTGATGAAATTGAATATGTTCTCCAATTATTAACGGCAAAGCGCATTCGATCTGATATTTCTTCCTTAATTGCTTTGCAATACCCTAAAAAGGTGTCAAAGATTCGTTTGAGAGGCGTGAAAAAAGCCCTTAAAAATAAGTTAGAGGTACAAGAAGAAACTAATTTTAAAGCTTTCTGGGAACAAGTATTAATTCCAAATTTAAAAGACAAACACGGAGTACACCCCGTTCATAGCTTGGAAGAAATTCAATTGCTAAAACAAAGATTCCCTGAGAATATAAGACAGTTTAGTGTGTATCATGGAAATACCATAGTTGGGGGGACTACCATTTTTGAAATGGATACAGTAGTACATGCGCAATACATATCTGCTCATCCTACATTGGAAAACCTAGGGAGTTTAGACTTACTGTTTGACCATTTGATTCGAAATGTATTCCCAAATAAAACCTATTTTGATTTTGGAATTTCAACCGAACAAAAGGGAAGAAAGCTCAACAAAGGTCTACTGGGTTGGAAAGAAGGGTTTGGTGCTCGAGCTACAACCTACGATACTTACGAAATCAATCCACAAAATCACACCAAACTATCAAACCTATACCTATGATTCCATTTTTAGATTTAAAATCTTGTAACCAACGCTTTCAAAACGATTTTGATACAGCTTTCAAAACGTTTGTCACTTCAGGATATTTTATCATGGGTGAGAAACTAGCTCAATTTGAAAAGGAATTTGCTGCTTACTGTGGAGTCGATTACTGTATTGGAACAGGGAATGGTTTGGATGCACTGGAGCTGATATTACAAGCTTATTTGGAATTGGGGAAATTGTCAAAAGGAGACGAAATAATTGTACCTGCAAACACCTATATAGCATCTGTTTTAGCAATTGTTAATGTTGGCCTAAATCCTGTACTAGTCGAACCGGATGCCTTAGATTACAATATAAATACAAGTGAAATTGAACAGTCAATTACTTCGAAAACAAAGGCAATCATGACCGTACACTTGTATGGTAAGTTATCTGATATATCAGCGCTAAAAAGTTTGGCTTCAAAACACAAATTACTGTTATTGGAAGATGCAGCCCAAGCACACGGAGCTCAAAATAAAAAGGGACAACGATCAGGTGGGTTAGGGGATGCTGCTGCTTTTAGTTTTTACCCTACTAAAAATTTAGGAGCCCTTGGAGATGGAGGAGCCATTACAACCAACGATCGAGAATTATTTACAGTAGTGTCGGAATTGAGAAACTATGGATCTCCAGTGAAATATGTGCATAATAGAAAAGGGAGGAATTCTAGATTGGACGAACTACAAGCTGCATTTTTGTCTATCAAACTACCTCTTTTGGATGCTGACAATGCACATCGTCTAAGTATTGCTACATATTATTCAGAGAACATCAGTAACAAAAAGATACAAACCCCTTTAGTCCCAATCTCAAGGGAACATGTCTTTTATGCTTATGTCATTCAATGCGAGTCTCGTGATGATTTACAATCCTATTTATTAGAAAACAATGTTCAAACAATAATTCATTATCCAATAGCGATTCACAAACAAGATGCCCTCTCAATGCTAAAAGATGTTCAGCTTCCCATTACTGAAAAATTAGCAGACACTGTTTTAAGTCTTCCAATCAGCCCTGTCCAAACTATAGATGAAACCAAACGTGTAGTAGAACTAATAAATGCTTATTAGATGAGAATTTCAGAAGTATTTAGGCAAAATTTGTTGTTAAAAATGACCTCTTTAAATTCGGTCGCAGTATTGTTGAAAATGGCTCTTACTTTTGTGACTCAAAAGATACTCGCAGTGGTTTTAGGCCCTTCAGGAGTGGCGTATGTTGGTAATTTTAAAAACATATTACCTCTAGTGTCTACCTTTTCCAGTTTAGGAATTTTTAATGGTGTTATAAAATATGTTGCAGAACTTAAGGAGGATAAAAAAGAATTGTCAAGACTATTGTCAACCTCGTTTACGCTTGTGTTTATTGCTAGTATACTTGTTTTTTTTGTGTTGTTCTTTGCTGCTCCATTTTTAAATACATGGATATTTAATGATGCTCATGATTTTGTATATATTTTTAAGTTTTTAGCTGTAGCGACTCCTTTTATTGCTCTATTAGGTCTTTTTGAAGCGGTATTAAGTGGTCTGTCTAGTTACAAAACCCTTGTAAAAGCGAATACATATATTGCTTTTCTAACTTCTTTTTTGGTCATCTTGATGGTGTATACAAACAATTTGGAGGGGGCTTTGCTTGCAATGGCAATTTTACCCATTCTTCAATTGCTCTTTTTTGGGCACTTGTACTTCAAAGTAATCCGTTCTTTTTTTACTTTTAAGGACATAAGCTGGGAAACTAGCTACAAAAAACATCTATCAAACTTTGTGCTGATGGCTTTGTTTAGTGGTGTTTTGTCAGGTGTTATTGATTTGAAGTTACGTACCTATCTCATGAACAAAGTCGATATATTACAAGCGGGTTACTGGACGGGAATGACCAATATTTCAAATCAATATTTTTTATTAGTTTCAGCAATTTTCTCTTGGTATGTACTACCTAAATTCGCTACAATAACAACGAGTACTCAGTTTAGGGCTGAAGTTATTAAAATTTACAAAACGCTATTGCCTCTTTTTTTAGTAGGTTGTATGTTGCTTTACTTTGGAAGAGAGTGGGTAATCATTCTCGTTAAATCTAATGAGTTTCTTGCAATGAAGCCCTTGTTTAAATGGCAACTAGCAGGTGATTTTATCAAAATTGCAACGTTGGTAATGTCCTACCAATTTTTAGCAAAAAAAATGTTGAAGACTTTTGTGGTAACAGAAATTATTTCATTGGTGCTTTTTTACACGATTTCATCAATTTTAATTGATAGAATGGGAGCAGAAGGAATAGTAATAGCACATTGTATTCGCTATATTGTATATTTTTTCGTAGTGGTAATAGCCTTGAGAAAACATGTTTTTGGAGATAGAAAACTTCCTGCTTGATACTTTGTACTCTTTTTTTAATTTAGCATGGTTTTCGAGTTTTTTTCTGTCATCACAAGGATATAAACATCGATTTTTTCATTAGATTTGTGTAAAGTATAATTAACAAACAAGTCAAAGTAATGTCAATCGCATCTATTTTTAAAACAAGTAAGGTTACAGATTTGAAGATTGTTGACTTACCTCAAATCAAAGATAACAGAGGTAACTTGTCTGTTGTGGAAGGTGATACGATACCCTTTGATATAAAAAGAGTTTACTATTTATACGATGTGCCTTCCGACTCTCATAGAGGAGGACATGCACACAAGCACCTTAAGCAATTTCTTATTCCTTTGAGCGGTAGTTTTGACGTTGTAACAAAAGATGGCTTAGGGGGTGAAAAGATATTCATGCTCAACAAACCTAACAAAGGGTTACTTTTGGTGCCTGGTATATGGAGAGAATTGGGAAACTTTTCATCAGGGGCTGTTTGTTTGGTGCTTGCCTCTGACGAATTCTCTGAGGAGGATTACATCAGGGATATTAATGCCTTTGAAGATTTAAAGAAAAACGCTTAGAAAAAATGAAAAAGTATGGATTTTTATTGTTGCTGCTATCAATGGTTTTTTCAACGATAGCGCAGAACAATACGAACAACTATAGCTATGTTACCATTCCGAACCGTTTCAGCTTTCAGAAACAAGCGGATCAGTACCAGCTAAATTCTTTGTTGAAATTTCTCATGGACAAAGAAGGTTATGTGTCTTTTTTAGATACAGAACGCATTCCTATGAATTATATGCAAATGGACTGCGCTGGATTGCGTTTGCAATATATTGAGAAATCTTCTCTTCTAAAGACAAAACTTACATTAGAATTGTACGACTGTAACAATGCATTGATTTATAAAAGTCCAGTTGCAATCAGTTTTGAAAAGGAATACAAGAAAGCATACCAAGATTTAATACGTAAAACCTTTGAGTTTTTGAAAGAAGAAGGATGTTTGCATAAGCCTGGTGAGGTCACAAAAAATTCTCCATCAAATAATAGTGAGGGACCAGAGGTAATGGTTTCTGAAACAAACAAACTAGAAAGCACCCTCAGAGAAATTGGTACTATTTTTACTAATACATCCCAGCTATCAATACGCTTAGAACCTAAAGGAGAAGCCTTTTTAGGTTACGTATCTAAAAGTCCATCCATTGCCTATAATTCTGGAGAATTGGTGTGTAAGTTGTCAAAGACTTCGTTGCCAAAAGTATACAAGGTTTCTTGGAAAGATACCTATGGTAACTTTATACCGACCATCGGTTACTTTGACGAAGCTGGGAATTTAAAGATTGACTTGGATACGATCAACGGTGTCAAAGTAATGGTCTTTAAAAAATAATTCCTCAATGATTTTGATTAAGATTTGTCACAAGCTAGTAGTTGTACTTATCTTTCCAACGGCTTTTTAGGGAGTTTCTAAAATCGTTTTCTCTCGGATTTTCACTCGGTTCGTAAAAAGTTGTATTTACTATTTCTTTAGGTAAAAATTCTTGAGTCACAAAGTTGCCGGGGTAGTCGTGTGCATACTTGTAATTCTTTCCATAGTCTAAATCTTTCATCAGTTTTGTAGGCGCATTTCTCAAGTGAAGAGGCACGGATAAGTCACCCGTATTTCGGACTGTTTCAATGGCTTTATTGATAGCCTTATAAGCACTATTGCTCTTGGCAGAATTGGCCAAGTAAATAGCACATTGACTGAGCAATATTCTAGATTCAGGATGCCCGACAACAGCAACTGCTTGGAAGGTGTTGTTGGCCATGATCAAAGCAGTAGGATTTGCATTCCCGATATCTTCTGAGGCAGCGATCAATAAACGTCTTGCGATAAATTTTACATCTTCGCCTCCTTCAATCATTCGAGCCAACCAATAAACAGCACCGTTGGGGTCACTTCCACGTATTGATTTTATAAATGCAGAAATGATATCGTAGTGTTGCTCTCCTGTTTTGTCGTAACGAACTGTGTTTTTTTGTACTTTTTCTAGCACGAGCTTGTTGGTAATTTCAACTGGATTTTTCTCAGAGTTTACAACCAATTCAAAAACATTCAACAATTTACGAGCATCTCCACTAGACACTTGCATCAAAGCATCTGTTTCTTTTAAAGTTATTTTTTTATCTTTTAATAGGCTGTCTTTTTCCATCGCCCTATTTAACAATGCTATTAAATCATCTTTTTCAAAAGAATTTAAGACATAGACTTGACATCGAGATAGTAAGGCAGGTATTACCTCAAAACTAGGATTTTCCGTAGTCGCTCCAACTAAGGTGACCCATCCTTTTTCCACAGCGGCCAAAAGTGAATCCTGTTGAGATTTGCTAAATCTATGGATCTCATCTATAAATAATAAGGGATTTTTAGCCGTAAACAAACCGGTTCCTTGTCGGGCTTTTTCCAAAACTTCACGGATGTCTTTTACGCCAGAGTTTATAGCGCTTAGTGTATAAAATGGCCTGCCAGATTCTTTGGCAATGATATTGGCTAAGGTCGTTTTTCCAATACCAGGAGGTCCCCACAAAATCAGAGAAGGTATGATGCCTTTTTTGATGTGTTGTGTCAATATTCCTTTGGGGCCCACCAAGTGCTGTTGGCTGATATAATCATCCAAACGCTGAGGACGTATACGTTCTGCTAATGGCTCATTCATAGTAGTAAAAATACAAATTTCCTACACATGGTTTTTAAAATCTAAAAGTTTAAATTAGCACTAATTAATCATTAGTTGTTTACAAATGACATCAGATACTTCTCAATTTAACTATGCAAATTATATGTATAAAGTTCCCCTGCTACTGGTGTTTATCATGTGGTTTGTCTATTGGGTAGAAATACGTTTTGATTTTAACTTTACAAATCTAGGGGTATATCCAAGAACATGGAAAGGTTTGATAGGTGTAGTTACTGGGCCTTTCATTCACGGAGATACCAAGCATTTGTTTAATAATAGTATTCCCGTTTTTGTCTTGTTATTTGCTCTTTTTTACTTTTATGAAGCCATTGCTTTTAAAGTGTTGTTATTGGGAACACTTCTCACGGGTTTGGGGACTTGGGGCATCGGTAAAGAGGCTTATCACATCGGTATGAGTGGGGTTGTTTATTTGCTCTTTGGTTTTGTGTTTTTTAGCGGTGTTATCCGAAAGCATTTTCGGTTGATTGCTGTATCTTTAGGTGTTATTTTTTTGTACGGTAGTATGTTTTGGTATGTCTTTCCAATAAAAAATGGAATTTCTTGGGAAGGGCATCTTTCAGGTTTGTTGGTAGGCGCAACTTTCGCATGGTTTTTTAGAAAATTAGGACCTCAAGCACCTGAACATGTGTATACTGAGACTGATTTTGACTTGCTCTTTGACGAAGATGGAAATTTTAATCCACCTCAGCCAGAGTTGGAGAAAGAAAACGATAAGCTTCACACAGGTACATCGATTCCGGATGACGAAAGTGAAAAAAGTACTACTTAATCGCTGTAAAATTATTTTTTTCGTTTGGCAGCAACCACTAATTCTATTTTATCTAAACTTGCTTGGGTTGTAAACATACCATAGTCGATGGTGACTTTGTTCTTTTCTATCTTATCAATAATTCCACAGGCTCTTCCGTCTATCAAACGGACTTTATCTTTGACTTTAAATACATAGGAGGCTTTGGCAGCAGCTTTCTTCTTTTCTTCTATTGCTTTTTCTTTTCGTACTTCCACAACTTTTGTCAGGATTTCTTTTTCGACTTTTTGCAAAGCTACTTCTTTCTCTTTTTTTACCGCTTTGGCCTTCTTTTTTTCAGTTTTGGTCTTTTTTACAGGTGGGTGTTGTTTGATGTATTTCGTTTTTTCAATCAATACCCATTTGTTGAATTCGGCCAAAAGTTCCTTTTTGTTATTGGTCTGAAAATACTTGTGTAGCAATTCATTGGATTTGCGACCAAAGGACAACATTTTTTGATTTTTGTCGTACAACTCTTGAAAACTAGTCAACTTTTCCTTGATTTTTTCTTCTTTTTCGCTGAGGTTTTGAGTTTGTTGTTTTGCTTTTTCTTGCTCGTTTTCTAAGACTTTTGAATTGCGTTGTAAAGTGTTACGTTCTCTTTGCAATTTGGAGATGGTTTTGTCCAGTCGTATTTTTTCCCCTTCTACTTTTTTCTTAGCACGATTGATCAGGCTGAAAGGAATCCCATTTTTTTGTGCAACCTCAAAGGTAAATGAACTACCTGCTTGCCCTATATGTAGTTTAAACAAAGGTTCTAATGTCTTTTCATCGAATTGCATATTGGCATTTTTTACATGGTCCAATTCGTCTGCCAAAACTTTTAGGTTGGAGTAATGTGTAGTGATGACTCCAAAGGCTTTTTTATGGTAAAATTCTTCTAAAAATATTTCTGCCAATGCTCCACCTAAGTCTGGATCACTTCCCGTACCAAACTCATCGATGAGAAAGAGTGAATTGTCATTGCATTTTTTTAGAAAACCACGCATGTTTTTTAATCGGTAGCTGTAAGTGCTTAACTGGTTTTCAATAGATTGGTTGTCTCCAATGTCTGAAAGTATGGTGTCAAAAAAATGTGTTTCACTATGTTCACCTACAGGAATCAATAATCCGCTCTGTAGCATTACTTGCAAAAGACCAATTGTTTTTAATGTGATACTTTTTCCTCCAGCGTTGGGACCTGAAATGACAATGATTTGTTGGGTTTTACTCAACTCAAGAGTCTGTGGAATGATTTTAAGTCCTGCTGCCTTATTTTTTTCGAGTAATAGAGGGTGGAAGGCATCTTCCAAGTAAACTCTTTTGTTAGTTGAGAATTTTGGAAGTAAAGCATTATATTCATAGGCATATTTTGCCTTGGCTCCAATGCAATCTAGTTGACTTAAATAATCTTGATATTCAATAAACAAAGGGAAATAGGGGCGTATGGTTTCTGTGAGTTCTTTCAACAAGCGGTTTACTTCTTGTTTTTCTTCGTGTTCGGCATTTTGCAACTCTCTGTGTAAGGCTGCTGTTGCTTGTGGTGCAATAAAAACAATACTTCCAGTTTTAGAGCTTCCTAAAACACTTCCTTTTACTTTACGTCTGTGCATAGATAATACAGCTAAGACTCTTTGGTTATCGACCACAGATTCACGGATTTCATCCAAATACCCTGCCTTGTCGTATTTGCTCATCTCATGAGTAAAAGACCCTCCAATTTTTCCTCTAATCTGATTGATCTCTCTGCGAATATCTCTCAAAAAACTTGAAGCTTTGTCGTGCACTTCACCAAAAGGTGTGACTATTTTTTGAATTTCCTCAATGGCTGTTTTGGTATATTCAATTTCATTTGATTTATGCGATAGATGGGGGTAGTAGTCTTTGAATTTTTTGAAAAAAAGTAGCAATGTGTTGACCGTCTCAGAATTGCTTGCTATTTTTAGGAAAGAACTCGCATCCAAACGGCTATTTTCAATTTTTAGTAATTTTATTTCCTGACTGATATCGTCGTAATAGTGGTTTGGAATACGATTTTCACTAATAAAGGATGCATTGTATTCATTGACATAGGCCAATTCAGTCAATAGGTCAGGTTTGTTGTTGATGGGCTTTATATTGCGTACCAATATTCTTCCAAGTTCTGAAATACAATAGGTTTCTAGTTTTTCTAAAACCCTATCAAATTCTACATCATTCAATGTTTTTTGTGAAATAAATCCCATCTACTTCTTCGCTGTTTTTTTGTTGAAATAAACGCTTTAATAAGCACCACAAAAATAACCATAAAAAATAAGTTCCACGAATTTCTTTTTTCATAACTAGTGCATTTCTTCCTTTTTTACTAGTTTTGAATTTATCATAATCAATACTTATGTTAGCACAACTCCCAAAAGATTGGCAAGATAAATTATCCTTTGAATTTGAACAGGCTTATTTTCACTCTCTTACAGACTTTGTAAACAAAGCCTATGTGCGTGAAACATGTTATCCTCCGTTTGATCATATATTTTCTGCTTTCAAAGCTTGTAGTTTTGAAGGGGTTAAAGTCGTTATTTTAGGCCAAGATCCTTACCATGATATGGGACAAGCCAATGGATTGTGTTTTTCTGTGGCACAGGGAATAAAACATCCTCCATCCTTGGTAAATATTTTAAAAGAATTACAGACAGATTGTGGCAAAACCATCCCTGACTCTGGAGATTTGACTCATTGGGCTCAACAAGGGGTGTTGTTACTAAATGCAACACTGACTGTAGCAGCACATCAAGCTGGTTCGCATCAAAGAAAAGGTTGGGAGCAGTTTACAGATGCTGTTATAAAACTATTGTCCGATCAAAAAGAAGGATTAGTCTTTATGTTGTGGGGAGGTTATGCTAGAAAGAAAGGGAAGAAAATCGATACCCAAAAACACTATGTATTGGAGGCTGGTCACCCTTCTCCATTGAGTGCAAATCGAGGCTATTGGTTTGGTAATCGACATTTCAGCAAATGCAATGCTATTTTGGAGGATTTAGGTAAAGACAAGATAGCGTGGTGATTTTATTCTAATGTAAGTAAATCAGCCTCCCACACGTTTTACATGATACCCCTCTTTCTTGAGGATTTCCATAATTTTATCACGGTATTTTCCTTGGATGATAATTTCACCGTCTTTGACAGCACCACCAACACCGCATTTGGTTTTGAGTAATTTTCCAAGAGCTTTTAAGTCTTGATCAGTGCCCACAAATCCTGTGATTACAGTCACTGTTTTTCCACCGCGACCTTTATTTGAAAACAAGGCTTCTAAATATTGCTTTTCAGGGGGCAGAGTTTCTTGAACTTCTTCCTTTTCGAATTCAAAATTGTCGTTGGTTGAAAATACAAATCCTCCAAGATCTGATAAGTCTGATAGTTTCTTTTTTCCCATGTGTTTTGTAAAGCTAATAAACCACAGGCCGAACGAATGAGCCGACCTATGGTAAATAGTGTATTAGTTTCCTTTGATTTTTCTCCAGAAGTATATTAGTAGTGCCACAGATTCTATTGTAAGTCCAATGGCCAAAGGCAAAGTTCCTGCATCTTTTTCATCTTTTACAAGATTGATGGTGATCCCAGCGATAACCCAAACAAAACCTAAAATAAAAATCTTAACTACGTTACTTTTCATCTGGTTTATTTTTCTTTTTTAATCAATCCCAAATCTATCAATCGCTCGGTTAAAAATTCACCTGCTGTGATATCGTCATAGAGTTTGGGGTTTTCTTCGTCAATACAAGTTTCCAAACAATCCAATCTTGCACTCGCCAATGGATGCATAAAGAAAGGAATGGAATAGCGAGAAGTTCCCCAAAGTTCTTTTGGAGGGTTGATTACTTTATGTATGGTAGACTTCAATCGGTTGTTAGTCAAGCGAGACAACATATCTCCAACATTGATCATCAATTCGTCAGGTTCAGCGATGGCATCGATCCATTCACCTTGTCTATTTTGAACTTGTAAACCTCTACCTTGTGCTCCCATCAAAAGGGTGATTAGGTTGATGTCACCATGTGCAGCAGCTCTCTCTGCACCTTTAGGTTTGTCAACAATTGGGGGATAGTGAATAGGACGTAAAATACTATTTCCGTTTTTGATACGACTGTCAAAATAATCTTCCTCTAAACCGATATGCAATGCCAATGCGCGCAATAAGAAGTATGCGGTTTTCTCTAACATTTTAAAAGTTTCTTTACCGACTTCGTTAAAAGCAGGAAGTTCTTTTACATAGACATTTGGAGGGTATTTTTTTTCCAATTCAGGGTCGTTTTCAACATATTGGCCAAAATGCCAGAATTCTTTTAGATCTCCTTCCTTTTTTCCTTTTGCACTCTCTTTACCGAAGGCAGTGTAACCTCTTTGTCCTCCAATTCCTTCTACCTCATATCCTTTTTTAACTTCTTCAGGAAGTGCAAAAAACTTTGCAATCTCTGCATAGAGTGTTTCTATTAATTCAGGTTTTAGAAAGTGACCTTTCAAAGCTACAAATCCAATTTCTTCAAATGCAGCTCCAATTTCATGAATGAACTTTTCTTTTCTCTTGGGGTCGTCCGATAAAAAATCTGACAAATCTACGCTTGGGACATTGTTCATGTGTATATTATTAAATGTTATATGTATAATTGATTTATTACTAACAATTTACGAAATAAATTGCAATGTTTTATTTTTTGTAAAGTGGAATGCGATAAGATACAGTGTAATTGAAGCTAATTCCTGAATCGGAGGCAAAAACTTTATCGAAGCCTGGAACGAAAAGGTTTTTAAAATTATCAGGCTCTTTAGTAAAAAGCATTTTATTTAGCTGTACACTACAGCCTAGGTATAAATTTTTAAGTGTTTCAACTTTAAATCCAATAACCATTGAAAACCAATGAGCGGATAGCTTTTCATAAGTAAAAGGCGTTGTGATTTCTTTAGGGGCAAAGTATGGAGTGGAAATGCCGTCGATAGAACTTCCATTTTGTAGTATTTGATAGGTGTTAACAGTTTGTGAAAAACGACTGAACCCATAACGAGCACCAATGTATATCTCATTGTCCATCTCCAACCAATTTTCAAAGGTGTTGATATTTATTCCAGCGGTCATATAACTCCCTTTTGTGTTAAAACGGTAAGTGTCTCGACTTGAGTTTTTATCGGTATATCCAATTTCTGCAGCGATGTAGAAGTTTTTTTTCAAACGGTAGTCTCCCACAAGCTCATAAGCGGTGAAATTATCTTTGATTGCGGACAATATAGGTTTGCTTAGATCTAGTCCAACTCGTAAGCCATACTTTTTCTTGTACACAACACTGTCTTTTGCTTTTACGGTGATAGCGTTAATTTCAATGTTTTTTTGATCTGGAGTGTTTTCTTGTGCGTTTGTAAAAAATACAATAAACAACAAGTGAAAACTAATGATATACTTTGACATGGCTAGCTGTTTCATGATCAATTGTTGTGGTGCTAATTTCAACTCTTTCTATCCAATTGTTCGTATGGCTGTCTATAGAAAAGTCATTGAAAGTTGCGATATAACCGCAAGATTCTGATATAAATTCGTCTTTTGTAGTGTAGCTAAATACAAATTTATCGACAATATTAGTAGTGGCAAGATTGTAAGTTGCCGTATTGTTTTGTGTGTCTAAAGGGAGTAATATAGAATCTACTACTGCAAGTTGGTAGAGTGAATCTTTTTGGTCTGCCCAGACATAAATAGGAACGGGTTTGAAAGTTTCAGAATTGTCTACATCGTAAAAACCTATCACCAAACGAGGAGTGGTAGCCTCCGAACAAAAGTCGTCATTTTCACAAGCAGTAAAAAGAACGGTTAGTAGTAACAAAATGCCAATGATTTTTTTCATGAAAATTAAAGGTTCCTAATAGTGGGGGCAAAGATAATAAAGAAAATAATACAGCTGTCTATTCTTTTTGTGAGGATGTTCTCCCAAACAAAGACAAACTTTGTATTACAAAAACTACTTTAAATAATTTTTTTTATGACTCTTAACTTGTGGGTGTGTCGTTTTGTGTCTACGTTGTAAATACCAGTGTGGTCTAATCTATCGATGCGAACTTTTCCATGTGCATGAATGATGTAATTGTCTTTCATAATGATTCCCACATGTGTAATTTCTCCTTCATTGTTATCAAAGAAGGCTAAGTCTCCGGGTTCGCTTTCCTCAATAAAACTCAAAACTTCTCCTTGTTTTGCCTGTTGAGAAGCATCTCTTTTTAGCTGGTAACCATTGAGTTTATAAACCATTTGTGAAAAACCTGAACAGTCGATTCCAAAGGGGGTTTTTCCACCCCATAGATAAGGTGTGTTCAAAAATAAATAGGCTGTACGAATCAGGTTTTCTTTGGGTTTCGTACCAGAGACTATTTCTCCATCGAATCCATACGTCTTTTCGTTTATATTAAAAGAGTTTTCTTGAAAGTTCGGAAGTGTTGCTCCCAAAGTAATGGTAGACAATTCGTGCTCTTGGTCCTCAATAAATTCAACGAGATTTGCAGACAATACCCCCTGATTTTTGTCCAAAGTACTATAGTCTATCAAGCTAATTTTTTCGTATTGTTTGTTGTCTATCCATCCTTCATAGCCATCGTAAGAAAGACGAATTCTACTCCATTCCTTACGAGTTTCGAGTATTTTAAAATGTTCTCCGAACAAAACTTGAGAGACGAGCTCCTCTTTGTTAGAAGGTTCATTCCTTAGTGCTACGACACTAAAAATACAAATTCCGTAATCCATTAATTACTGTTGTTTATTTTCAATAATAATTGCACTTGCACCACCACCACCATTGCAAATTCCAGCGGCACCGATACGAGCTTTTTTACGAGCCAGTACGCTAATGAGAGTGACTATAATTCGTGCACCAGAACATCCTAGTGGATGCCCCAAAGCTACCGCCCCCCCAAAGATATTAGTTTTTTTTGTTGAAATGCCTAAAAGATTGCAATTTGCGATGCCGACAACTGAAAAAGCTTCATTTAGTTCATAATAATCTACTTCTTCAATTGATATCTTCGCTTTTTGTAAGGCTTTTGGAAGTGCCTTGGCAGGTGCTGTGGTAAATTCTTCTGGTTTTTGAGAAGCATCTGCATAGCCTTTGATACTAGCTAAAGGTTTCAATTGGAGCGCTTTTGCTTTTTCTGCAGACATCAATACCAAGGCAGCTGCTCCATCATTTAGTGTAGATGCGTTTGCGGCAGTAACTGTTCCCTCTTTCGAAAATGCGGGTCGCAATTGACTAATTTTTTCAAAGTTTACCTTGTTGTATTCTTCATCCTCAATAATTACCTTAGGTTCACCTTTGCGTTGTGGAATGGTTACAGGTATTATCTCATTGACAAAATCACCTCGTTTAGCAGCCTCTTGAGCGCGTTTGTAAGAGTTTATAGCAAATTCATCTTGGGCTTCTCTAGTGATGTTGTGATGTACAGCACATGCATCTGCACAATTTCCCATGTGGGCTTGATCGTATACGTTGGTCAATCCGTCTTTCAACAAACCGTCAGTAAAACTGACATTTCCAAATTTATGACCGTACCGTATGTTTGTATAATGAGGTGTTTGTGACATGTTTTCCATACCTCCAGCTACGACGATTTCAGCATCCCCACATTGAATTGCCTGCGCAGCTAGGATTACTGTCTTCATACCTGAGGCACATACCTTGTTGATTGTAGTACAGGGCACACTATCAGGGATACCTGCTTTAATAGCAGCTTGTTTTGCTGGAGCTTGCCCTAAATTTGCTTGTAGCACATTTCCCATCAAGACTTCATCTACCGATTTAGGGTCCAATCGTATTGCGTCCAATGCACCCTTGATAGCAATGCCTCCAAGACTTGTTGCGGGAACCGAAGACAGGTTTCCTAGAAAACTTCCAATAGGTGTTCTTACTGCAGAAACAATCACAATTTCTTTCATAGTCGTTTGAAAAGTTTAGGATTCATATAGTTACTAAATTAAGTAATTAATTTGAGATTTTTAAGAAGTTGAAATAGTACGTCTTTTTCAATAAATTAATTGAAACCAAAGCTTCTGTAATTGGAATTGTTTATTTTTGAGTATCAATTATAAGTAGATGAAGAAAATTATAAACACTATTTACAAAAATAATTCACTTATTTACAAGCTTCTTTTGTTTGTAGGGACCACAATTTTAATCGTTTACTTATTTCCTAAAGGAGGAAAGTTTAAATATGAATTTCAAAAGGGAAAACCTTGGCAATATAAAAACCTGTATGCGCCCTTTGATTTTTCTATTCAAAAAAGTGAAAGTCGAATCAAGGATGAGAAACTGGCAATTGAACAGAATGCAAAACTCTATTTTGAATACGATGAAGCTATAAGCTCAAAAGTACAACAAGATTTAGAAAAACGTCTTGCAGAAGTTGTTTCAGATGCCAAAGATTTTTCTGAATTATTGCCCATAGGAACAGCTATTGTAAATGAAATCTATAGATATGGGTTTTTAGAAATATCCAGTCAAAATAAAGTGCTCGATATCAAAAGAAGAGTTGTGCTGAGAAAGGGAAATGAAGTATCTGAAGTGGTTTTTGAAGATTTTTTAATTACCAATGAACTTTTTGACTTGTTACAGGACTTTGTTGCTGATAAAACATTAGACAGGCTTAGGGACTTAATGATAAGTGTGGTTTCAGAAGTTGTGGTCCCCAATGTGCGTTTTGATCAAAATTTCACAGACAAGTCATTGCAAGAAGCGTTGAATTCGATTTCCTATACTACGGGTTTTGTGTCTGAAGATCAGTTGATTATTTTTAGAGGAGATATCGTTGAAGGGAAAAAATTTGATATATTATATTCGTTAAAAGCTGAGTACCAATCGCAAACATGGAGCAAAAGTAACCGTAATTGGATTGTTTTTGGTTACAGTTTATTGGTCTTTTTAGCACTCTTAATGTTGTTGTTATTTTTGCGAAAAGAGCGCAATGATATTTATGAAAGCAATACCAAGGTTACCTTTATTTTTATCAATGTGCTACTGATGATTTTCTTAGTTACTTTTACAGTAAAGTATCAGGTAGATTTTATATATGTGGTGCCATTGAGTATTTTACCTATTGTGTTAAAAGCATTTTTTGATGCGCGTTTGGGCTTGTTTACACATGTGCTCACAGTTTTACTTTTAGGTTTTATAGTGCCGAATAGTTTTGAGTTTATTTTTCTACAAATCATCGCGGGTATCATTACAATTTTAACGGTTTCTGAGTTGTATAAAAGAGCCAATTTATTCATATCTGTCGGCCAGATAACTTTTGTCTACATGTTGACTTATTTTGCGTTTTCTATCATTCATGAGGGAAATATTAATCAACTCAAATGGACTTATTTCATATTATTTGCTCTGAATGGTGTCTTGTCTTTTTTGTCTTTGTTTTTGATTTGGATGTATGAAAAACTTTTTGGTTTGGTGTCGGATGTCACTTTGTTAGAATTGTCAAATTCAAATTCAAAGTTATTACGTGAATTGAATGAGAAAGCACCGGGAACGTTTCAACATTCTATGCAGGTAGCCAATTTAGCGGATGCAGCAGCCAATGAGATTGGAGCGAATTCTATGTTGGTTAGAACTGGAGCTTTGTATCACGATATAGGGAAAATAGCAAATCCAATGTACTATACAGAAAATCAATATACGGGAGTCAATCCTCATGATGATTTGCCAGCAAAAGATAGTGCTCGTATTATTATAGGGCATGTATTGAGTGGTATTGAGCTTGCAAAAAAGAACGGATTGCCAGATCGTGTTATTGATTTTATACGTACCCATCATGGAACAACGACTGTGTATTATTTTTTAAACAAGGCGGAGGAAGGAAACTTAGATGTTGTTGATAAAGCCGATTTTCAATATCCAGGTCCTAAGCCATTTTCTAAAGAAACTGCAATTCTAATGATGTGTGATGCTGCTGAGGCCGCTTCTAAAAGTATCAAAGAACCTACAGCTCAAAAAATAGATGCATTGATAGATAAGATTACCGCTAAGCAAATGGAGGAGGGACAATTTCAAAATGCTAACATTACTTTTAAAGAGATTGAAACTATCAAAAAAGTACTTAAGAAAAAACTCAAAAATATTTTTCACTTACGTATCGAATATCCGGAATAGACATTTTAAACGGGTTAGAAAGGTAAGTTTTTTGTTATCACTAAGTTAGGGTTTTCGCTTTAATTTAGATTTCGCAAAGCATAAAAACAGTGTTTGTGTTTTTTAAAAAAAAATTAAAAAAAGGTTGTGAGAAACGAAAAGCGGTTGTACATTTGCACACGCAAAAACAAAGTTCTTATACATACTTAAAGATATAGATTAAAAATCTAGGAGAGGTGCCGGAGTGGCCGAACGGGGCTCCCTGCTAAGGAGTTGTACCTTTACGGGTACCGGGGGTTCGAATCCCTTCCTCTCCGCATTTTTTTTCATTTACTCGGGGTGTAGCGTAGCCCGGTCATCGCGCCTCGTTTGGGACGAGGAGGTCG
>JBMZVD010000010.1:0-40929 GCA_049625305.1 Flavicella sp. | reverse complement strand
TGTGACCCTCAACAGTTTTCAAGACTGCCGCATTCGACCACTCTGCCAATTCTCCTGAGTGTCTCATCAGGTATACCCTGATTGCGGTGGCAAATATACAACGCTTCTACAATTCTGACAAATTTTTTATTTAGTTTTTTCTAAAAAAAACAGCCATTACTTGTAACTCATTTACTTGCAACAACTTATAAGTTAGTCGTATGTATAATTGTTTACCTACCTTAAATGAATTATGTTTACACAAAAAACACACAGATGATTTTAGAATACGAAATGATTGCATTGATTTTAGTAGGAGTCTTTGCAGGAGCCATAAATACGATAGCTGGTGGAGGATCGCTATTAACACTCCCCTTGTTGATCTTTTTGGGTTTGCCCCCCGCTATCGCCAATGGAACTAATAGAATTGCAATCCTTTGCCAAACAGCATCTTCAGTAGCTGGATTTAGAAGCAAAGGAATCAACTCTTTTCCTTTTAGCTTGTTTATTGGAGCAACTGCATTTATAGGAGCTATACTTGGAGCCCAAATTGCAGTGGACATTAAAGGAGAGACTTTTAACAAAATTCTCTCGATCATCATGATCGTTGTGGTGTTCTTGATAGTTTTTCGAAAAAAGGGAAGTGACAATTTAACTTTGACAGAACAAACAACTGGAAAACCATTGTGGATATCTATGATTGTGTTCTTTTTTGTAGGAATATATGGAGGTTTTATAAATGCCGGTATTGGCATTATCATGTTGTTGATCCTACCAAACATTAACAAACTTTCACTTGTAAAAGCAAATGCTACTAAGGTAACGGTTGCTTTTATCTATACAACTATTGCCGTAACTATATTTATACTCAACGATAAAATAAATTGGAAATACGGTATCACACTCGCCATCGGAAACTCACTGGGGGCATGGTTTATGAGTCGCTATACTGTAAAAAAAGGAGATAAATTCATAAAAGGAGCTTTGTTGGTCATTGTAACAGGAATGGCATTAAAACTTTGGTTCTTCTAATTGTTCCCAAGTTAGTGTTTCCATTAGGTGAACAACATCCTTTTTGAGGTGTACTACAGCGGGGTAGATTGAATCGTAATTTGGTGTCGCATAAAAATACAGAGCCCCAGTAATAAAGTTATCCGTTGAGTCAGTCGCATGAAACTGAATTTGGGTTGCAGCGTCTCCATATACTTCAAACAACTTACCATACACTCTTGAATCCACATTTTCATAAGGAGTAGATTGAATATCATCGGCTTTGATCATGTGTTTAAATGTTAGTTTTTCTGCATCTTTTAACAAGTCTTTGAGGTTGTCTTTAACTGGAAAATAAGACAATACTAACGTAGCATTCATCTGAGGATATTTTAAATCTATCATATAATTACCCTTTGAGACAACATCAATATTGGATGCATGTTTAAAACTGAAAGGATATCCCATTTGTAGGGGTACATAATCCACTTGAGGATATTCCAAACGTAAAAAAGAAGAGGGTTTTGGTAATACCTCATTTTTACACGAAGTGTTTCCAAAAAAGAATACAAAGCATAAAATAAGAGTTAACAAAGTAGATGGGGTTGTTTTTAATTTCATACCAATGTTACTTTTACTTGTTTAATTCGTTTTCTATCGATAGCCTCAATAAGAAATATAAAGGATTTGAAACTGATTTTTTCTCCTTTTTTAGGAAATCTTCCCGTAATTTCAAGAATAAATCCTGCCAAAGTTTCTGACTCGCCTTTGATAAAATCAAATTCAGTACTTTCTATATCTAAAACTCGGTAAAAATCTTTTAAGGCTGTTTTTCCTTCAAATATAAAATTCGAAGCGTCTAATTTAGAGTATACCAAATCATCCGCATCAAACTCATCACTAATATCACCAACGATCTCCTCAATGACATCTTCAAGTGAAACCAAACCACTTGTACCACCATATTCATCTACCACAATTGCCAAGTGATTCTTTTTTTCTTGAAACTCTTGAAGTAAATCATCTAGCTTCTTATTTTCAGGGACAAAATAGGGAGCGCGTATCAATGCTTGCCAATTGAAATCTTTCTTTTTAATGTGAGGCAACAAATCTCGTGCATACAATACCCCAATTATATCATCTATACTTTCATGATATACAGGATTTCTTGAAAATCCATTTTGAATTATCTTCTTTAACATTTCCTGAAAAGGCATCGTATCAGGAATGGCAAAAATATCGATACGAGGCTTCATCACTTGTACTGTTTCAGTACTTCCAAAAGCAACAATTCCTTTCAATATATTTTTTTCATCTTTAGTGGTTGCATCATCTGAAGTAAGCTCCAAAGCCTGTGACAAAGTCTCAACGGACAGATTGCTGTTTTTTTTCGACAGTCTATCTTCCACAATACTTGTAAAACCTGTCAATAAAAAACTTATTGGAGAAAGCAACTTATTTAAAACGTTGATTGGGCGAGACATAAAAACTGAAAAACTCAATGCATTTCTATTAGCGTACACTTTCGGTAGAACTTCCCCAAAGAGTAAAATCAAAAAGGTAATCAAAACAACTTCAATCAGGAATCGAATACTAGTATCGAGCTCCTCCATAAAATACCCACCGAGTGTAGAAAACAACAACACTATCAAAATATTGATAAAATTATTTGTAATTAAAATTGTTGCTAACAATTTTTTAGGATCTTCTAAAAGTTTTGATACTGCAGAAGCTTTAGGATTTTGAGTGGCGTCTAAGTCATCCAACAAAGATTTTGAAAGTGAAAAGAAAGCCACTTCTGTTCCTGACACCATAGCTGACAAAAACAATAATAACAATAATAAGAAACATTCAAATACAACATTCCATTGTAAAGAAAAAAACAAATAGAAGAACAAGGGCTCGGGATCCACTAGCTAAATAAATTTTGGTTAAAATGGAAAATCATCGTTGATTACCTGATTTGAATTGTCTGACTTTGTGATACCCGATTTATCCGAGGTATCAGATTTTGGAGACAAGAATGTCATTTCTTTGACGTGAATTTCACATTGATAGCGTTTGGAACCGTCTTGTTCCCAAAGTCTCGTTTTTAACTTTCCTTCACAATAAACTTTGTCTCCTTTTTTTAGATACGTCTCACACAACTCTGCTAGCTTATTTCTTACAACTATATTGTGCCACTCAGTAGTTGTTGTTTTTTTTCCTGTTTCTTTGTTTGTGAAAGTTTCGTTCGTTGCTAAAGGGAATCTACCTATGGCGGTACCTCCGTCAAAATAATGCACTTTCACTTCATCTCCTAAATACCCGATAAGCATCACTTTATTTAAAGTTCCCGACATTGTTACATTATATAAGTATCAAAAATAATAAAAAAAAATCATCTTACAATTTCAAGCTTTCAAATGTAATAGAAATAGTACTACACTTCAAAAGATTCAAAATCAAAAGTTGCTATAAATTTGTGAACGAGACGAGAGACCGGATAATTTTCAAGCGTATCCAAAGAAACCTTTCCATTATGAACACTATCACCTCTTACCAACCAAAAACGAGTGTGTAAATGTTGATGGGATAACTTGTGTATCCATTCCTTTTCATTGAAAAGTTTGATTTTGAAATCATTCCCTTTTAACAGAGATATGAATTCAGGTGTCTCAACTAATGTTTCCAAACCCACTGTTTTATTTGTCTCTACTAAGGGAAATTGAAACAAATTTTCCCAAATACCTTTGCCAATTCTTTTTTCAATCACAGTTTGACCTTTAGGCAATTGAAACACAATAAAATTGAAATACCTTTTTTTTACTTTTAGTTTTTTTTCTTTTACTGGCAATGTATCAATGATCCCTTTTGCAAAAGCATCGCAACTCTGTTCTAAAGGACATATTAGACAATTTGGATTTTGAGGTACACATTGCAGTGCACCGAATTCCATCAATGCTTGGTTGTATTGCCCTGGATTATCAGTTATGAGGAGCTCCTGTGCCAACGACTTAAACTCTTTTACTCCTTTTGTAGAATTGATAGGAGTTGAAATACCAAAATAACGAGACAATACACGGTAGACATTTCCGTCAACAACAGCAGTCTTTTCATTAAAACAGATAGATGCTATAGCTGAAGCAGTATAGTCGCCTACTCCTTTAAGTCGAAGTAAAGAGCTATAATTTTTTGGGAATACACCATTGAGTTCTTCTACTATATACTTAGCAGAAAAGTGAAGATTTCTCGCTCTTGAATAATACCCTAAACCCTGCCATAGTTTCAAAACCTGCTCTTCCTTAGCATTTGCAAGATCAAATACAGTAGGGAAGGCGACTACAAACTTCTCGTAATAGGATAAACCTTGCGTTACACGTGTTTGCTGCAATATGATTTCTGAAAGCCAAATACGATATGGATCGGATGAATTACGCCATGGCAAATCTCGCTTATTTGACAAATACCACGATTCCAGAGTTTTAGAAAAAATCATTTGTTATATTTGTTTATGCAAGTATACAGTATTTATTGTATTAAAATTAAACGATTTAACTTTTTAAAAGTGGTTAAAATATCTTATATTTGCATCCTCAAAAAAAATTTAAAAACACAATAGTAAATAAGACACAATGACAAAAGCGGATATCGTATCAAGTATTTCGGATAAATCAGGAATAGAAAAGGCAGATGTATTAGCAACAGTTGAGGCTTTTATGAATGAAGTTAAAACAGCTTTGGAGCAAGGAGACAATGTTTATTTAAGAGGTTTTGGAAGTTTTATAATAAAAACTAGAGCAGAGAAAACAGGTAGAAATATCTCAAAAAACACTACCATCAAGATTCCTGCACACAATATCCCAGCATTCAAACCTGCAAAGACTTTTGCAGAAGGAGTAAAGAACAACGTATTAGTAAAATAAATACAACATATTATTAACCTACCTGAATATCAGGTTTTAAAACAGTATTATTATGCCAAGTGGTAAGAAAAGAAAAAGAGCAAAGATCTCTACACACAAACGTAAGAAAAGAGCAAGAGCTAACAGACACAAGAAGAAGTAGGCCTAAGCTTGCTTATTTGTTGTTATAATAACAACACGTTCATTGAAATTGAAACTTTGGGAAACTAAAGTTTATTATGGGTATTTACCCTGTATTAAATTTAATCCATCTATGTAAGGAAGAACTTCTTATGTAGTTAAAACTATTCGGAATGAAACTAGAATTAATTATACGTTCAAATTCATCTGATATTGATTTTGCTTTACTAAAAGATGGTAAACTTATTGAATTTAATAACGAAACTAACAACAATAAATTTTCTGTAGGAGACATATTTCTTGCTAAAACAGGAAAAATATTGACCGGTCTAAACGCATCATTTGTAAATGTAGGATATCCAAAAGATGGATTCTTACACTACCATGATCTTGGACCTCAAGTAAAGACGTTGTCAAATTTCATTAAAAAAGTAAGTACAGGTAATTACAAAGATTACACTTTAAAAAACTTCCCTTTTGAGAAAGAAATTGACAAAAGTGGAAGTATCGATAAAGTATTAAAGTCGAAACAAAACGTTCTAGTACAAATTGTAAAAGAACCTATCTCAACTAAAGGACCAAGAATTAGTTCAGAACTCTCCATAGCTGGTAGATTTCTAGTATTAGTTCCTTTTTCTAAAAGAGTGTCTGTATCACAAAAAATAGCCGATCCTAAGGAAAAAGAGCGTTTAAAACGCTTGGCCAAAAGCATCAAACCAGCTGGATTTGGAGTTATTTTACGTACAGTAGCTCAAGGAAAAAAAGTAGCTGAGTTGGATAAGGATTTACAAAATTCTCTAGAGCGATGGAAAAAAATGTGCGGACAAATAGCCAACACAAACACCCCGACTAAGGTACTGAGTGAATTAAACAGAGCATCTTCTATATTAAGAGATGTGTTGAACGATTCATTCACGAGTATTGTGACTAACGACGATATACTATTTGAAGAAATCAATGATTATTTAAGCGAAATATATCCTGAAAAGCAATCTATTCTAAAACTGTACAACAATAAAACTCCAATTTTTGAAAAATACGGAATTGAAAGACAGATTAAATCTGCATTTGGAAAAACCGTATCTATGAGCAAAGGAGCTTATTTGGTAATAGAACATACAGAAGCATTGCACGTTATTGATGTCAATAGCGGAAATAGATCGAACAAAGCTAATTCGCAAGAACAAACAGCATTGGAAGTAAACTTAATTGCGGCTACTGAAATAGCACGTCAATTACGTTTGCGCGATATGGGAGGTATTATCGTAGTTGATTTTATTGATTTACATACCAATGAAAATAGACAGAAACTCTATGATCATTTGAAAAAAGAAATGTCGTTCGACAGAACAAAACATAAAATATTACCGCCTAGTAAATTTGGTTTGGTACAAATAACTAGACAAAGAGTACGTTCAGAAATGAACATCAAAACTAAGGAGCCGAATCCTAACGTAAATGGAGAAGTAGAAGCGCCAATTGTGATGATCGAAAAATTTGAAGTAGATATAAATCGTATTCTTGCAAGTAAGAGCAAAAACAAAAAAATTACACTACACGTGCATCCATTTGTTGCTTCTTATTTACAGAAAGGAATTATTTCTCAACAAATTAAATGGTACTTTAAATACAAAAAGTGGATCAGTATATTACCGAGAGATGCTTATCAATATTTACAATATCGCTTTAAATTTAGCTGATGTAAATATGCAAAAAATATATCTTAAAAAAGCACCGTATCTTAATTGATACGGTGCTTTTTTTTTGACTTCTACTAAAAAACTGACTGTTAAAACACAATCAGTATCTTGTTTATCATGACAATTTTTTAAGCTTTTCTAACTCTTTCAGAAGCTGCTATTACTTTGTCTTTTAAACTTTGTTTGTATGCTTGAATTTTCTCTAAAACATCAGGGTGAGAAGCTCCAATAATTTGAGCTGCAAGTATCCCCGCATTTTTAGCTCCATCCAAAGCTACAGTAGCCACTGGCACTCCTCCAGGCATTTGTAATATCGACAATACAGAATCCCAACCATCAATTGAATTTCTAGACTTTACAGGAACCCCTATAACAGGAAGAGGACTCATAGATGCCACCATACCTGGTAAATGTGCAGCACCTCCTGCTCCAGCGATAATTACAGAAACACCTCTAGTATGTGCTTCATTAGAAAAAGTGAATAATTTTTCAGGTGTCCTGTGTGCTGACACGATATCAACTTCATATTCTATACCGAAATCATTCAATACATCAACGGCTTCTTGCATGATAGGAAGATCAGAATCTGACCCCATTATAATTGCTACTTTCATCTGTTATTTTCTATGTTAGTTATAAAACGATTTCTTATTAATTGAACTTATTTGGAAATAACGCGAATACTATTCTTCACTTTTTCAGCAATAGTTCTTGCTTTATTGATGTCCTTATCAACAATTGTTACATGTCCCATTTTTCGGAAGGGACGTGTTTCTTTCTTACCATAAATATGAGGAGTTACCCCGGGTAAAGTAAGAATTTGTTCCATATTTTCATAGTATACCTTTCCTGAAAACCCCTCTACACCAACTAAGTTTACCATCACTCCAGCTACCATACTTTCAGTTGCTCCCAGTGGCAAATTCAATACAGTACGTAAATGTTGTTCAAATTGACTCGTTACAGAAGCTTCTATACTATAATGACCACTATTATGCGTTCTTGGAGCTACTTCATTTACGATAATTTCATCTGTTTCGGTTTGAAACATTTCTACCGCGAGCAAACCAACATGTTGAAAAGCCTCAGCAACTTCTAAAGCTACTTTATTTGCTTTTGCAGCAACTTCGTCAGATATACGAGCAGGACACAGCACATACTCTACTTGATTTGCTTCTGGATGAAACTCCATCTCTACCACAGGATACGTCTTTACCTCTCCTGAAGCATTTCTTGCTACGATTACTGCTAATTCATTTTTAAAAGGTACTAAATCCTCAACAATACATGGAGTATCCGATAGAGCATTAATATCATCTTGTGAACGTACGATTTTGACCCCCGTACCATCGTAACCAAATTGTGCAGATTTCCAAACAAAAGGAAAATTGAATTCAGTATCTAGCAACTCGGCTTTGGTCTCAAATCGAAGGTGTTTGGATGTAGGTATTCCGTGTTTCACATAAAAATCCTTTTGTTTACCTTTGTGCTGTATGCATTCTATAACAGCGGGTTGTGGATACACTAAAACACCTTCTTCTTCTAATTTATAAAGTGCCTCTATATTGACATGCTCAATTTCTATAGTAAGTACATCTACTGTTTTTCCAAAATTATATACAGCAGTATAATCCATCAAGTCGCCTTGAAAGAAAGCATCGCAGTAGGCAGCCGATGGTGCATCGCAAGAACTATCTAATACGTGAGTGTGCACGTCAAATTTATGCGACTCTGATAATAACATTTTACCAAGTTGCCCTCCTCCTAGAACACCTAATTTAAAGTCAGAAGAAAAATATGTTTTCATAATCTATAGTTTGCGGCAAAAATAAAAAGTTATTTAGTTTTAAGTACTAATATTTAAAATTTGTTATCGATAATTGTGCTCCATTTCCAATTTTTGTTACCGCGTACGCTTGCATTTCATAGGACATATTGGAAGGAATATCAATACGATTGCCCTCTTCATCTTTTCGATATGTCGTTGAGTATCCCGGAATGACTATCGAATAAAAAATTCCATCATCAGCACAAGTATTAAAAAACTCAGGAAAATTACTCCTATCCATAGCGGTACCACAAGCTTGGTGTGGACAAGATAAGTCATAAGCGTAGTAGTCCTCTGCATTTAAAGAATAAATCACAATTCCTTTATGTCCCAAATTGGACACATATACATGCCCCCCAGGAATTAACAACTGTTGGAACTGAGGAAGATTCATATCTACCGTAAAGTTGATCTCTAGATTAGGAACAAAATTTCTGCTAGGATAACTGTCTGTCATACAAGAACTCATAAGCCCCTTCAAGAATACAAACAGAAAAACATGTTTCATCTTTCGATTGATTTGTGATTAAAAATGGCAATTTACAAATAATTTGTATATTTGTTATTAATCTCATGCAATACTCTGCTATGAGATTTTTATGTTTTTAAAAAGAAAAAGTTATGAGTGAAATATCTTACTATTCGGCAGAGGGTCTTAAAAAACTCAAAGACGAATTAGAACAATTAGAGCAAGTAGAGAGACCTAGAGTTTCTCAAGAAATATCAGACGCAAGAGACAAAGGAGATTTGAGTGAAAATGCAGAATATCATGCTGCCAAAGAAGAACAGTCCTTGTTGGAGTTAAAAATTGCAAAACTAAAAAATGTTGTAGCGAATGCTAGAATTTTAGACGAATCACAATTGGATTTATCGAAGATTTTGATTCATTCTGTTGTAAAGTTGAAAAATACAGCCAATAATATGGAATTTACTTACACCTTGGTGGCCGATTCCGAAACAGATATCAAAAACGGAAAATTGTCTGTAAACTCTCCTATTGGAAAAGGTTTACTTGGTTTGAGTGTTGGAGAAATTGCTGAAATAAAAGTTCCTAATGGTATTATGAAATTTGAAATTATAGATATTTCTAGATAATCAAATCAGCCAAATACAATAAAAGCCCTTTACGTTTTTGCGTAAAGGGCTTTTTTATCATAAATCAACATGGTTATTCTTTTAAAATAGAGAGGTATTCTGCAGCTACATTTTTAACTTCATCATTTGCAACATCCACTAATTTTTCAATTTCCCCACAATCCCATGAAAACAAAAGGGTTTGTTTATCATCTTTAAAAACAAAGTAATAGCGGTTTATTTCCAATCTAGAGATATCTATTTTTTTGTTGTAACCGAATCCTTTTTTTAAAAAATCAGTCAGTAAAACTGTACCGCCACTGTCGAGCAATTGCATGCGTAATTCTTTTTCGAGCACAGGTATCTTTGCTATACATCGATAACTACCTTGAGTTATAAAATTAATTGACAACTTTTCATTTGAGTCTAATTTTGTAAAAGACAAGATTACAAATACACATAACAATCCTATAAACTTACTTTTACTTGAGATGTATTTATACATTATCTACTATATTGGTCACAATTATTATTTAAATTCCTTTAAAAGAATATCAAACTCAAAAGAACATTTATTGGGATTCAGTTGATATTCTTTATGAGCCAAACCACTCATGGACCAAGTATTGTCCCCCCCTACACCTACTTGTTTGTAATCTATATTCAAATAGACCTTATCACGATGTTTGATATCGATACTGTGTGTCTGTCCTTTGACATTTCCTGCATCAAAATCTGAAATAGGATTGTGCAAGGCAGAAAAAGAAAATGGAAACTTCCCTCGAATTTCGATTCCCTTACCCTCTTCAGAAACAAGTGAAGCATAACGTACGTCAGTACGGTAACCATTTTCTTGTGGACGGATATAGTCAAATTGAAAATCAGCTACTTTTGAAGCGTACATACCTATATTAGCAGCCCTATTACGATCAGAATAATTCTCAAAAGGTCCACGACCATAATAGGTGGTATTGTCATATTTTTTTGACAATGCAAACGTGACCCCATAACGAGGCATATGTGCATAACTTCTCTCTTTCTTAGGATGAAAAACACTCTTTACCTTTAAACGACCGTCTCCATAAACAGTATATACTATGGTATTTTTAGCTTCCAAATTAGGAACATCAAACAGATAGGTCAAACGAACACTAGTCGCATCCAAACGTTTAAAATCTCTTGATATGATACTCGTATTTTTAGCCCCTTCTCGCCAAGTAAAATATGCTTTGTGCTTTTTTTGTCTTGAGGGTTTAAAAGCGCCATAATCGTTATCGATTGGGGCACGCCAAAAATTCAAAGCCAAACGTTCCTTGAGCATTTCTTCCCCGTTCATTATTAAAGAAGCAAGTCCGAAATCATCGGTATCGAAAACATACGAAAAACCAGTACCTGAAAGTGTATATACTTTGGATTTTTTATCAAAATTAACTGCTAACTTTTTAGCAGTTGAAAGTATTGTAAGCTCTTTTGCATCTTGTACTTTGAATTGATCGGTAGCGACAACATGGCCTTTTTCCAATAATCCTTTCTTTTGACTCAAGACTGCTCTTAGGTTGACAAAATATTCTTTAGAAGCGTCTTTAAGGTACTCGAAATTTAATGGTATTTTTTTGCTTTGTTGTGCAGATATCTTAAGGGTTTTAACAGTCTTAGATACTACCTCAACTCCATTTTCCACAAGACTATACTCTAAAGAAATACCTTCAGTTTCTTTAAAAAAGTTTTCATTGAAAACTAATATTTCATTGCTATTGATCAGACTAAACTGTAAATTTTGATACGCTTTTTTGACCTCCCATATTGCAGGATGTGGCGTTCTATCTGATGAAATCAAACCATTGGCACAAAAGTTATTGTCATTGTAGACTCCTGCAGGTTCAAAATCCCCTCCATAACCATAATAGACATCACCGTTTTTAGTTTTCATCTGTATTCCTTGGTCCATCCAATCCCATATAAATCCTCCTTGTACTTGACGTTCTTTACGCACCCAATCCCAATTGGCACAGATATCTCCATTACTATTTCCCATAGCATGGCTGTATTCACACCAAATAAAAGGACGCTGTAACTCTTTTTCACGTAGAGGATCTACACGCAAATGATCTCTTTCTACCTTTCCTAAATGTGCATACATCCAACTGATTACATCAGTAGTTCGTTCTTCTAAGCTTATTTTATCAATTAGCGATCGCTCATATTGTACAGGACGTGTTTTATCATAGGCGTGTATCCACTCATAACATGCTCTAAAATTTTCACCATCTCCCGCTTCATTTCCCATGGACCAATAAATAATTGAAGGGTGATTGATATCCCTTTTCACCATACGCTCGATTCTATCAAGATGCATCGCTTTGTATTCAGATTTACCAGCCAAAGTTAAATTTTTACTGTAGCCATAACCATGTGTTTCTATATTTGCCTCGTCCAAAACATAGATACCATATTGATCACAAAGATCATAAAAATAGGGGTCATTTGGGTAATGAGAGGTGCGTACTGCATTGATATTGAATTTTTTAAAATCCTTAATATCTTCTAACATTGATTCCCTTGAAACTACGTGACCATTAATAGGATCATGCTCATGACGGTTGACACCTTTTATTAAAATTGGCTGACCATTGACAAGTAATTGTCCATTTTTAATCTCGGAAGTACGAAACCCTATATTGGTTTTTGTAGCACTGTACACCAATCCTTTTTTATCTAAAAGCTGGATTTGCAACTCATACAAATTAGGAGTTTCTGCTGACCATTTTTTAACTGAGGGAAAATTAGCGTCAAAAGAAATAACAGTTTCCTTATTTTTTTTGATAGAAAATGTATGTGTTTTCTCGTGTATTGTGTTGCCTAATGGATCGATAAGCGCTATACGAGCTTTGTTTGACTTCTCTTGTTTTTTCCCTTTATTAGCAACATGTAACTCCAAAGAAAAAAGACCTTCCGTATAGCTATCTTTGTCCAACCCTGCGATTGTCAAAAAATTAGAAATATGGATTTTCGGCACTGCATATAGAAAGACATCACGTTCAATACCACTGACGCGCCAAAAATCTTGATCTTCCAAGTAAGATCCATCACACCAACGGTATACCTCCAAAGAGATTGAATTCACCCCTTTTGTAATATACTTAGTAATATCAAATTCTACTGGAGTTTTAGAACCTTCACTGTAACCAACTTTTTGACCATTGATCCAAATATAAAAAGCTGAATTCACAGCTCCCAAATGCACATACACTTGCTGTCCTTTCCAAGATCTGTCAATTGTAAAACTGCGTTTGTAACTCCCTACTGGATTAAATTCATGAGGGATGTTGGGAATATTCTTTGGGAATGGATATTTAATATTGGTATAGATAGGATAATCATATCCACGCATTTGCCAATTCGAGGGAACATCAATTGTATCCCAACTACTTGTATCATATCCCTCTTTAAAAAAATCAATTGGTCTATCTGCTGGTTTTTCAACATGATGAAACTTCCATATACCGTTTAAAGAAATATAATTGTTAAGATTTTGCTTTGAAAAATCCTGATCGTTATAGTGTGTAAAAGTGACTTTAGGTTGTTCTGTATTTATTGAAAAAACGTTAGGGTTTTCCCAATCGAAAACTTGTTGGCAATAACAACTAACTGAAAATATAACAATAAATAGGCAACTAAAATAGTAAGGTCTCATATGGTTTTTAATTGTAGTATATTTTTGGTTACTCAAAGTTAAAAAAATAGCTTTAACTGAAAAATAAAGAAGATAAAAGTCTGTTAACATGCTGTCGTTTTAAAAATGAAGACAATTAATAATATCAAACCAAAGAATTATAAAAACTAAAATATCATCAAAAAGGAATTGAAATAATTGTAAAATAAAAACAGTCCCCTTAGTATGATTTTCTTAAATTTGTTTCAACTAAAATAAACACCTTTATGAATACTTATGATGTAGCCGTTATAGGCTCAGGACCTGGAGGATATGTAGCAGCTATACGTTGTGCACAATTGGGTTTAAAAACTGCTATAATTGAAAAATACGCAACTTTAGGAGGTACCTGTTTGAATGTAGGTTGTATTCCTTCCAAAGCTCTTTTGGATTCATCTCACCACTATTACGATGCAAAAAAACATTTTGAAAAACACGGAATCGGTGTAGAGGGACTCAGTTTGAATTTTGAGCAAATGATTGCACGTAAAGGTGAAGTTGTATCACAGACCTCAGGTGGAATCAATTACTTGATGGATAAAAACGGAATTGAATTGTACGAGGGAACTGGAACTTTTTTCGACACCACACACATCAATATTTCAAAACCAGATGGATCTGTTGAAAAAATAGAAGCCAAACATACCATTATTGCAACAGGATCGAAACCTGGATCTTTGCCATTTATAAATATAGATAAAGAACGTATCATTACCTCTACTGAAGCTTTGAAACTAAAGGAAGTTCCGAAACACTTGATTGTTATTGGTGGTGGGGTAATAGGTTTGGAATTGGGACAGGTATACGCACGACTAGGTGCTGAAGTGTCTGTAGTAGAATACATGCCTAAGATTGTACCTGGAATGGATGCAATGCTTTCAAAAGAATTACAAAAATCTCTAAAAAAACAAGGACTTAAGTTTTACACTTCACATCAAGTAACATCCGTAACCAATACAGGTGATGAAGTTGTAGTTGTGGCCAATGACAAAAAAGGAAATCCTGTTGAATTCAAAGGAGACTACTCTTTGATTTCTGTGGGTAGACGCCCATATACAGAAGGATTGGGTCTGGATGCTATTGGATTGAAAACGACTGAAAGAGGACAGATAGAAACCAACGAGCAATTACAAACCAACATTCCAAATATCTATGCGATTGGAGACGTTGTCAAAGGAGCTATGTTGGCACACAAAGCGGAAGAAGAAGGGACTATGGTTGCAGAAATCATCGCAGGTGAAAAGCCACACATCAATTACAACCTTATCCCTGGTGTAGTATACACATGGCCTGAGGTTGCTGCTGTAGGAAAGACAGAAGAACAATTGAAGGAAGCTGGGATTGCTTACAAAGCTGGCTCTTTCAACATGCGTGCACTTGGAAGATCAAGAGCTAGTATGGATACAGATGGTGTGATCAAAGTATTGGCAGACGCAACTACAGATGAAATCTTAGGTGTTCATATGATTGGTGCTCGAGCTGCAGACATGATTGCTGAAGCGGTAGTGGCGATGGAATTTAGAGCCTCTGCAGAAGATGTTTCTAGAATGTCTCACGCACACCCAACATATACTGAAGCTATCAAAGAAGCTTGTTTGGCTGCTACTGAAGACAGAGCGATTCACTCGTAAAGCGAATCATAAATTTTATTACAAATTAATATACAGACACCCTCACATAGTAAAATCTATATGAGGGTGTTTTCGTAAACTACATTCCATTTCATAAGAATGGACAAAGTCGACATAAAGATCAATACAAATTGAAAATCAAACAAAAAACCTGCTTTAGGCAGGTTTTAAAATCATAGCTTACACTCAAAGTCTAAAAAAATTCTCAGACTTTATGAATTGCTTTTTTCAGCATCCATTCTATAAGTTTTAGCATGGGTATCGATTACTTGTTTATGAACATATACCTCCTGCTTTTTTTCAGTTTTAAACTCAGAAACCTGTTTCGGGTTTGCAATGCTCGGCGCTATCACCAAGGCTACAACAGACATTAATTTCAATAAAATATTTAAAGAGGGGCCTGAGGTATCTTTGAAAGGGTCTCCTACAGTATCCCCCACAACAGCTGCTTTGTGAGATTCCGTTCCTTTTTGACCTTTTTCTTCGATTGTCTTTTTTGCATTGTCCCAAGCACCACCAGCATTCGATTGATAAATAGCCATCAAAACACCACAAGTAGTAACCCCGGCTAATAGTCCTCCTAACATTTCTGCACCACCCAAAAATCCGATCAACACAGGAACAACAATCGCTAATAATCCTGGTAAAACCATTTCTTTTAAAGATGCTTTTGTAGAAATATCTACACATTTATCATATTCTGCAACACCATCCGCAGCGTCAAAAATAGCCCTGTCCTCAGCAGAGGCTTTTGACATGTCTGAATCGTATTTTCTCATGACCTCTAAGGCAGCCTTTAATGCAGGAATATCTCTAAATTGTCTTCTTACCTCTTCAATCATTGCCATAGCAGCTCTACCTACTGCATTCATTGACAAAGCAGAGAAAACAAATGGAAGCATAGCTCCTAGAAGTAGCCCAGCCATGATTATAGGTTGTGAAACATCGATAGCAGTCACGTTTGCTGTTTTCATAAATGCAGCAAAAAGCGCCAAAGCTGTCAAAGCTGCAGAAGCAATTGCAAATCCTTTACCAATAGCAGCTGTCGTATTACCAACAGCATCTAATTTATCTGTACGTTCACGCACCTCTTTAGGCAACTCTGCCATCTCAGCGATACCACCCGCATTATCAGAAATAGGACCATAAGCATCTACAGCTAGTTGAATCCCTGTATTAGCCAACATCCCTACAGCAGCAATTGCGATTCCATAAAGACCCGCAAAATGATGTGATAAAATAATGGCTGCAGCAATCAAGATAATCGGCACAGCTGTTGACATCATTCCAACGCCCAAACCGGCGATGATATTGGTCGCAGCACCTGTTTTTGACTGCTCTATAATTGAGTTTACAGGACCATAACCTGTTCCAGTATAGTATTCCGTAATTTTTCCTACAAGCAAACCTGCTATCAAACCTACAATCGTTGCAAAGAAAACTCCTTGAGCGCCATAAGGCAAACCTGCAATTGATTCAGGTAATAATGCATGTATGATAAAATAAGAGGCAACAACCATCAAACCAGCTGATCCAAATTCTCCAATATTCAGAGCCTTATGTGGGGATCCATTGTCTTTTACCTTTACAAAGAAGGTTCCAATAATCGACATAATAATTCCAATAGCTGCCAAAACCAATGGCAAATATACAGCTCCCAATCCATTATAGTCAGGAGTTATGATAAAGGCCCCTAAAACCATAGTTCCAATAATAGAACCGACATAGGATTCAAAAAGATCTGCTCCCATTCCTGCCACGTCTCCAACATTGTCTCCAACATTATCAGCAATGGTAGCAGGGTTCAATGGATGATCTTCAGGAATACCTGCCTCTACTTTCCCCACTAAATCAGCACCAACATCAGCTGCTTTTGTATAAATTCCACCTCCAACACGAGCAAACAATGCGATGGAAGAAGCTCCCAATGAAAAACCAGAAAGCACATTTAAGACTTCAATAAGCCCCCATCCTTGGGCGCTATACAACATAAACAAACCACTCAGTCCTAGGACCCCAAGTCCAACAACTCCTAACCCCATTACTGCACCTCCTGCAAAGGCAACTTCCAAAGCTTTTCCAAGAGAGGTTCTAGCAGCTTGAGTAGTTCTTACATTCGCTTTGGTAGCAACTTTCATCCCTATAAATCCAGCCAAAGCAGAACAAATAGCACCTACGATAAACGAAACCGCAACAATTCCATTTGAATTGGCTTCCGCATTTCCTTTGATGTACAAAAGAATCGCTACAGCGATGACAAAGAATGATAAGATTTTATATTCGGCCTTTAAGAAAGACATGGCTCCTTCTTGAATATTTTTTGCAATGCGTTGCATGGTTTGGTTACCATCATCTTGTTTGGAAACCCATTTATTTTTAATAAACACAAAAGCCAAGGCCAATACACCAAAGAGAGGTAGAAAATTTACAATTAAATCCATAATTAAAGTTTAGTTAGTTTCCTTAAATGTAGTAAAATAATTGCAAAAAAAAGACCAATAACTTTTTCAATAGTTATTGGTCTTTCAGTTCACCTTATCAAACAGTGATTAAATTGTAAAATCCCCATTTTCTTTGTGCGGACTATTTTCATATCTATCCACACATTCGTGGTAAATTTTCATGGCTTCTTCAGCATTTCCCCATCCACCAGTATCAACTTTCTTTTCCTCTAAATCCTTATAAACTTGAAAAAAGTGTTCAATCTCTTTCAAACGATGTGGGTTCAAATCGTAAATATCCTTCTTCTTGCTCCAAATTGGATCAGATACAGGAACACAAATGATTTTTTCATCAGGACCTTTTTCATCTGTCATGTGAAATACTCCAATTGGGCGCACTTCCATAACAACCATTGGATAACTTGGTTGATGACCTAGAACTAAAATATCAAGTGGATCTTTGTCCAAAGCCAATGTTTCTGGAATAAATCCATAGTCACCTGGATACATCATTGAAGAAAACAACATTCTATCAAAACGTATTTTTCCTAAATCAAAATCGTATTCGTATTTATTTCTACTTCCTTTAGGTATTTCTATCAATACATCGAATGTACCGGAATCTTTTTTTTCGCTCATGTAATCTTTTATGTTTTAGTTTTTTTTAGCAATTTTATTTTAAATGCAAAAATAGGGTACAAATATAGAAGTCAGTTATCTAGAATTGACAAAACTATGTTAAAAATTAAGAAAACGTTTTAGAAACCAAAAAAACCCTTTTTCAATCAGAAAAAGGGTTCCTATAAAATTATCTGTAAAGAATTACTTTGAATAAAGTACAGACTTTACTTCTTTGATAACATCGTTATGATTTGGCAACCACTCTTCAAGAAGTACTGGTGAGAATGGCGCAGGAGTATCTGCTGTGTTGATGCGCTTGATTGGTGCATCCAAGAAATCGAATGCTTTTTCCTGTACTTGGTAAGTAATTTCGGTAGAAATATTACCATATGGCCAAGCCTCTTCTAAGATAACCAAACGGTTTGTCTTTTTAACAGACGCTATAACTGTGTCGATATCCAAAGGACGTATTGTTCTCAAATCAATGATCTCAACAGAAATACCTTCTTTTTCTAATATATCCGCTGCTTTGTATGCCTCTTTAATGATTTTACCAAAAGAAACTACAGTCACATCAGTACCTTTTCTCTTAATATCAGCAACTCCTAATGGAATGATATATTCACCTTCAGGAACCTCTCCTTTATCACCGTACATCTGTTCTGACTCCATAAAGATTACAGGATCATTATCACGTATGGATGCTTTCAATAAACCTTTAGCATCGTATGGGTTAGAAGGCACAACTACTTTCAATCCAGGCGTATTAGCAAACCAATTTTCAAATGCTTGTGAGTGCGTAGCTCCTAATTGACCTGCAGATGCAGTAGGACCTCTAAATACAATAGGGCATGGAAACTGTCCTCCTGACATTTGACGAATCTTTGCAGCATTGTTGATAATTTGATCTATACCAACCAAGGCAAAATTAAAAGTCATATATTCAACAATAGGTCTGTTTCCAGTCATTGTAGAACCTACAGCAATTCCACCAAAACCTAATTCTGCAATCGGAGCATCAATAACTCTTTTTTCACCGAATTCATCAAGCATTCCCTTAGAGGCTTTATAAGCACCGTTATACTCGGCAACTTCTTCTCCAATCAAATAAACACTTTCATCCAAGCGCATTTCTTCGCTCATCGCTTCACAAATGGCTTCTCTAAATTGTATTGTTTTCATTTTTTTCATCTTTATGAGGTTGCAAAAATAAGAATTTTCATCTCAATTATAACATAGGTCTCAAAAAAAATAAAAAAAAGAACAAAATTAAGAAACGTGTATTTTTAAACCTATAAAACATAAAAAAATATGTATATTGACATAAGAATTTTACCAATTAACAAACAAAGGTTTAAAACGTGACAATCAACCAATAGTTGGGCTTAGTAAAAGTTTAATTTCAAAAATAATCAGTACCTTCGCAGCGATTATCAAAATAACCAAACAACTCAATTTACCATGAAAATACTTGTATGTATAAGTCATGTCCCAGACACGACTTCTAAGATAAATTTCACAGATGACAATAGTAAATTTGATACTAACGGTGTGCAATATGTAATCAATCCTTACGATGAATTTGCATTAACACGCGCAATGTGGTTCAAAGAAAAACAAGGCGCTAGTGTAACAACAGTAACCGTTGGATTGGCAGATGTTGAACCAACACTTCGTAAAACGTTAGCTATAGGTGCAGATGATGCCATACGTATCGACGCAAGCCCTACTGATGGTTTTTTTGTAGCAAAACAAATTGCAAAAATAGCAAAGGAAAACAATTATGACCTGATTTTAGCAGGAAGAGAGTCCATCGACTATAATGGAGCAATGGTTCCTGGAATGCTTGCAACGCTTCTTGACTATAATTTTGTAAATGCTTGTATTGGTATTGAAATTGAAAATACTACGATTACTGCCATCAAAGAGATTGACGGTGGAAATGAAACTCTTAAAACAACTACTCCAGCAGTAATTGCAGGTCAAAAAGGAATGGTTGAGGAAAAAGACCTGAAAATCCCAAATATGAGAGGTATCATGATGGCTCGTAAAAAACCTTTGACTGTAGTTACAGCACTAGAAACAAATGCTACATCAAAAACAATCAATTATGAAAAGCCTGCTGAAAAATCAGCATGTAAAATGATTGATGCTAATGATATCGATGGACTGATAGACTTGCTTCACAACGAAGCAAAAGTTATTTAATTACCCCCTCAGTAAAGTTAAACCTTACTATTATTTTTTAATGATAGATTACAAAACAACAACCTTATGGCAATATTAGTTTTTGCGGAAGCAACGGACGGAAAATATAAAAAGATAGCACTCGAAGCTATTTCCTATGGAAAGCAATTGGCTGACAAAATAGGTTCACAAGTAATCGCACTTACAATAAATGCGGAAACACCAGATGAACTGAGTAGATATGGTGCTCAAAAAATAATTCAAGTCAACCAGGAAGACTCGGGCAACTTTAATGCTAAAGTAACTGCTTCCATTATACAACAAGTTGCAGTCAAAGAAAATGCCAATGTTATTATAATGGACGCAAGTTCTAACGGACTTTATGCAGCACCAATTGTTGCAGCATCCTTAGAAGCAGGATACGCTTCAAATGTCGTTGCACTTCCTACAAGCACATCCCCTTTTATAGTCAAAAGAAAAGCCTTTTCTAATAAGGCTTTCGCTACAACAGAAATGACAACGGAGGTAAAAATAATAGGACTTGCAAAGAACTCATTTGGAATATTTGAAAACAACACAGAGTCCAGTGTAGAGGAGTTTTCCCCAGAAGCGGCTGTGTCTGGTGTAAAGTCTGTATCTGTAAACAAAGCTTCAGGCACTATAACAATTGCTGATGCAGAAACAGTAATCTCAGGCGGTCGAGGATTGAAAGGACCTGAAAACTGGAATTTAATCGAAGACTTAGCAGCTGTATTGAACGGAGCAACTGCTTGTTCAAAACCTGTATCTGATTTAGGATGGAGACCTCATGCTGAACATGTAGGACAAACAGGAAAACCTGTTGCATCTAATCTTTATATAGCTGTAGGTATTTCTGGAGCTATTCAACACCTGGCTGGTATCAACGCGTCTAAGGTAAAAGTAGTTATAAATACAGATCCTGAAGCACCTTTCTTTAAAGCAGCAGACTATGGAATTGTCGGAGATGCTTTTGAAGTTGTACCTGAATTGATTGAAAAATTAAAAGCCTTTAAATCGGCTAGTTAATAATAAAAAATTACCCTAATTGACTTTTTAAAATATTCAGGTATTTTTTAATACCTGAATATTTTTTAGCAAACACGACGTTTAATATGAGTTTAGTACAACTAGACATAAAAGGTATTTCTTACAGCCAAACGCAAAGCGGTGCATATGCTTTAGTTTTGAACGAGACAAATGGAGAAAGAACCCTTCCAATAATCATTGGTGCTTTTGAAGCTCAATCTATAGCCATCGCTCTTGAAAAAGAAATCAAGCCACCAAGACCACTCACTCATGATTTGTTTAAATCCTTTTCTGAAAGGTTTCAAATCAACGTATCTAAAGTGACGATCTACAAGTTAGTTGACGGCGTATTTTTTTCAAATCTGACCTGTGAAAGAGATGGTATTGAAGAAATCATAGATGCCCGAACCTCTGACGCTATCGCTTTGGCAATTCGATTCAACGCTCCTATTTTTACATCTGAACAAATATTAGACAAAGCAGGAATATTTTTAAAATTAGACACACAAGAAACCATATCTGACGAAGCAGAACTCGAAATTGAGGAACTCCTTAGTGACAGTTCTGAACATAAAGAAAAAGATACTTTTCGCAACATGAGCTCAAAAGAACTCAGCGAAAAGCTTAAAATCGCTATTGAAAACGAGAATTATGAATTAGCCGCCTCAATAAGAGACGAAATAAGTAGGCGTATTTAAAACACCCAAAATGTCAATTAACAAATTAACAGTAGTAACAATAGTTGCAGTATTCACTAACTTTGTTACAAATGCTCAAACAAGCACAACCCCAATTATTCCAAGTGAAGGACTAACATTTACAAGTTTTTACAGAGGTGTCATAGGAATGGTTTCACTTTTAGTAATCGCCTTTTTATTCAGTGCGAATAGAAAAAAAATCAATTGGAAAACTATCGCGATTGGTCTTGCCTCACAAGTTTTGTTTGCAGTGGTAATCATCAAAGTTCCATTCATTCAAAGTGCATTTGAATTTGTCGCAAAAATATTTATCTCCATCCTAGATTTCACCAAATCAGGTAGTAGTTTTCTATTCGGAGATTTTTTGAATGTTGAGTCTTATGGATATATTTTTGCCTTTCAAGTACTCCCTACCATTGTATTCTTTTCTGCCCTTACATCATTGTTATATTATTTAGGCATAATCCAATGGGTTGTAAAGTTTTTGGCAAAAATATTTACAAAGCTTTTGAATATTTCTGGTGCTGAGAGTTTGTCTGTAACCGGAAATATATTCCTTGGACAAACAGAAGCACCCTTACTTATTAAGTCATACTTAGACAAAATGAATAAGTCTGAAATCATGCTGGTCATGGTAGGTGGTATGGCCACAATCGCGGGAGCAGTATTGGCAGCTTACACAGGGTTCTTAGGTAATGGAAACCCAGAAGACGAATTGTTGTTTGCTAAGCACTTATTGGCTGCTTCTGTCATGGGAGCTCCTGGCGCAATTGTCTTTGCAAAAATACTTTTCCCACAAACAGAAGAAATAGACACTAAGATCAGTGTTTCTGAGGAGAAAGGCGACGACAACATATTGTCTGCTATTGCTAATGGTACAACAGTAGGTTTGAATTTAGCATTGAATATCGCTGCAATGCTATTGGTTTTTATCGCTATGATAGCAATGATCGATGGAGCTTTTGAAAAAGTGGGTGAATGGACAAATTTAAACACTTGGTTGGCAGAAAATACAGCCTACAATTCACTCACACTTAAAACCATACTAGGTACTGTTTTTGCTCCGCTAATGTGGTTAATTGGAGTAGCTAAAGAAGATATGGCCTTGATGGGACAACTGCTAGGAATCAAACTCGCTGCTAATGAATTCATAAGCTATGTTGAATTGGCTCAACTAAAAGAAGCGACTAGTGCTATACATTTCACCTACAACAAATCCATTACTATGGCCACTTATATGTTGTGTGGGTTTGCTAATTTTGCCTCAATTGGAATTCAGATAGGAGGTATCGGAACATTGTCACCAAAACAAAGAAAAACTTTATCAGAACTCGGATTGAAAGCAGTATTAGGAGCGACAATAGCTTCTTTGATGTCTGCTACAATTGTAGGAATGATATTGGGATAAAACTACACAAACTATGAAGCAGTATTTAGATTTAGTAAGGCATGTAAAAGAAGAAGGAGTTTTTAAAGAAGATAGAACTGGCACAGGTACCAAAAGTGTATTTGGCTACCAGATGCGCTTTGACCTCTCTGAGGGTTTTCCCATGGTTACGACCAAAAAATTACATCTTAAATCTATCATTCACGAACTGCTTTGGTTTCTTAAAGGAGAAACAAACATACAATACCTCAAGGATCATGGGGTAAAAATTTGGGATGCTTGGGCTGACACACATGGTAATTTAGGCCCTGTTTATGGACATCAATGGAGAAATTGGAACAGTGAAGAAATCGATCAAATTTCAGAACTAATTGAAACACTAAAAACAAATCCGAATAGCAGACGCATGTTGGTTTCTGCATGGAACCCAAGTGTACTTCCTGACACCAGTGTTAGCTTTGAAGAAAACGTAGCCAACAATAAGGCGGCACTTCCACCCTGTCATGCTTTCTTTCAGTTTTATGTTGCAGAAGGCAAACTATCCTGTCAATTGTACCAAAGAAGTGCGGACATCTTTTTAGGTGTTCCGTTTAATATTGCGTCATACGCCTTGTTGACAATGATGATTGCACAAGTAGTTGGTTTGGAAGCAGGTGAATTCATACACACATTCGGAGATGCGCATATCTACACCAACCACTTTGAGCAAATAGAGGAACAACTATCTAGAGAACCACATGTATTGCCATCCATGAAATTGAATCCTGATGTAAAAAACATTTTTGATTTTACATATGATGATTTTACACTAGAAGGATATGACCCACATCCATTAATTCGTGGTGCGGTATCGGTATAAAATATTTAATTATTGTTTTAGACTAAATCTACTTTAACAAAAGTAAAAGATAAAAGTACTTGTAAAGATTACAGGTACTTTGTATACTTGTTGTATCGCTTTAAACACTATAGAATGACGACAACCCTAATAGCTGCCATATCCAACAATAATGCACTCGGAAAAGACAATGATTTGATTTGGCACTTACCTGAGGATCTCAAACGTTTCAAAAAGACTACGAGTGGACATCATATTATCATGGGTAGAAAAACTTTTGAGTCAATTGGAAAACCACTACCTAATAGAACCACTGTCATCATTACTAGAAATAAAGAATACAAGGCAGCAGGTTGCATTGTTGTAAATTCATTAGAAAAAGCCATGGAGTTTTCAAAAAATGAAGAGGAGGTATTCATTATTGGAGGTGCTCAAATCTACAAACAAGCAATTCAAATCGCTGACAAACTGGACATTACAGAAGTTCATGAAAGCTTTGAGGCAGATGTATACTTTCCTGAAATAGACAAAAACACTTGGAAAGAGTCTAAAAGAGATTACTTCAAAGCGGATACAAGAAACAAACATGATTATAGTTTTGTTACCTATATCAGAAAATAAACATTGAGAAAAAAAAAAGGAGTAATCTTATTCAGATAACTCCTTTTTCAACTAAACTTAAACCAATATTTTGAATTGACACCTCTTTATAACGTTTAAAAAAGTACTTTGGGGTAACCACTCCGCCATTTCTGATTTCAAACTTGATGATGTCATCAAACTACACTGCAAAGATACGGCAATAGCAACACTACTTATATCATCAAAATTATCAAATAAATACACTATTTTAACCATAATATTCTATTGACATTCACAAAACGTTAAAATAACATAAAAAAACATGTTATTTTTGTATATTAGTAAAAACGACGATGATATGCAGACCATGAAACCCTCTCTTAAAAAAATTGAACCAGATTTTGGAAGTTCATTTTTATTGAAACACTATAACGAATCCGTTCAGGATAGATTTCAATTTTGGCATTTTCATCCTGAATTGGAACTGGTGTATGTTGAAAATGGTGGAGGAAAACGTCATATAGGAAACCACATAAGCTACTTTAAGAACAGTCAACTAATTTTAATAGGTTCCAACCTTCCTCACATGGGTTTCACTGACCGTCTAACGATCAATGGCACTGAAACTATCATACAGATGAGGCCAGACTTTGTGGGTGAACAATTTTTTAACTTACCAGAAACAAATAGTATTCAAAAATTGTTTGAACGAGCCAAAATGGGTATTTTGTTTCATCCAGAAATAAAAAAGGAGATTGGACCACAAATCAAAGCACTCAATCAAAAAAAGGGCTTGGATCGTCTTGTTTCTTTTATAACAATACTTCAAAAACTTGCAGAAACAGAAGATTATTCACTTTTAAATGTCCAAGGATTCGCAGTGGAAATCTACCAACAAGACAACGATCGCGTTGATCGAATATTCAAATACATTACAAATAACTTCAAAGAGCATATTTCGCTTGATGAAATATCTGAAAACGTCAACATGACTCCCCCATCATTTTGCAGGTATCTGAAAAAAGTCACTGGTAAAACTTTTACGGAGGTAGTAAATGAATACAGAATTGTACATGCATCTAAATTACTAGCAGAAAAACCGACAAGTATCACGGATATATGTTACGAAAGTGGTTTCAATAATTTCTCGCACTTCAATAAATTATTTAAAAAAACAACTGGAAAAAGCCCATCTAATTTCAGAAAAGAGATGAAACGTTTGATCAGCTAGAAGCGCAAAACATGGAACAATTCTTCAGTATTGTTATCTTCTCATTTTACATCTAAAAAGAACTATAAAAGTTAAAAAAAGCTTAAAACAGAGCAAAATTAGCATAGTAATAACATAAAATACAGTGTTTTAAATAATAAATTGCAAAAAATTGTCTTTTCATTATTAGAATATTATATTTGCACGTTTATAAAATTTAAGACTACAAAAAGAATGCAAAACAAAGGACTTATAAAACTATTCGCAATACTATTTGGAATAGTTTGTTTATACCAATTATCCTTTACATGGATAGCAGGTGGAATAGAAAAAGATGCAAAGGCATATGCGGTTTCTAAAGCAGATGAAAATGACGGTAGAGCACTCGCTAAATTTGAGAGAATTTATCTTGACTCTGTAGCAAACATTGCAATTGTTGATCAGTTTGGAATCAACTTTAGTTACAATGATATCAAGGATATGGAAATCAACCTTGGTTTGGATCTTAAAGGCGGGATCAATGCTACTCTTCAAGTGTCTGTAAAAGACATCCTAAAAGGTTTGTCTAACAACTCTAAAAATGAAACTTTCAATCAAGCATTAGAAGCTGCTTCTGTAGCTCAAAAAAATAGTACGGCCCCTTACTTAGATCTTTTCTTTGAAGCATTTGACAATTTAGCTAAAGAGGGAGACAAATTAAGTGCCCCTGATATTTTTGGGAATAAGTCTTTGCGTGAAAAAATAAATTTCAATGTCTCTGAAGAGGAAACTAAAGAAGCCATCAGAGGTGAAATCAGTAGTTCTATCAATACGGCATTTGAAGTGTTGAGAAGTAGAATTGATAAGTTTGGTGTGACACAACCTAACATTCAAAGAATTGGTACTTCAGGAAGAATCTTAATTGAACTACCTGGAGCAAAAGATATTGAACGTGTTAAGAAATTATTACAATCTACTGCTGAATTACAATTCTGGGAAGTATATACAAATCAAGAAACTGCTCAGTTCTTGTATGCTGCAAATGCAAAAATCACAGAGCTTTATAAAGTTGATGAGGCTGAAACTACTGAAAAGGAAGATGAAGCTAGTGAAATCGAAGACCTATTGGGTGAAGTAAAAGATTCTACTGAAGTCAACAAAACTGTAGATTTATTCTCTGTGCTGTATCCTAGAATCCCAAGAAATCAAAACGAAGTAACTTCAATTATTGGATCTGCTAGAGTAATCGATACATTAAAAGTTAACGAATACTTAGGGTTGAAAGAGGTAAGAGATTTATTACCTGCTGAATTAAAATATGTGAAGTTCTTGTGGGATGCAAAACCAATCAAAGGAACTGAGTTGATCAACTTGTATGCAATCAAGTCCAACAGAAAAGACGTTGCTTATATTCAAGGTGATGTGATCATCAATGCAGAACAATCATACGATCAATTGGGTGTAAATCCAGAAGTAAGTATGACTATGAACTCTAGAGGATCTAAAGAATGGGCAAAAATGACTTCAGAAAATGTAGGTAATTTTGTCGCTGTAGTTTTAGATGACTATGTGTATACAGCTCCTAGAGTAAATACTGCTATTACAGGAGGAAGAACTTCAATCTCTGGTAATTTTACAGTGCTTGAAGCTCAAGATTTAGCAAATGTTTTAAAAGCAGGAAAGCTTCCAGCTGCTGCACATATTATTCAATCAGAAATAGTAGGACCATCATTAGGACAAGAAGCTATCGATAGCGGTATCTCATCATTTGGTTTGGCATTGGTATTGGTTTTGCTCTGGATGTTGTTTTACTACGGAAAAGCAGGAATATTTGCAGATATTGCTTTGATAGTAAACATCCTATTTATATTTGGAATATTATCAGCTTGGGGAGCTGTTTTAACACTTCCAGGAATAGCAGGTATCGTCTTGACGATTGGTATGTCTGTAGATGCAAACGTATTAATCTTTGAGCGTATTAAAGAAGAATTAGCAAAAGGAAAAGCATTGAAAGAAGGTATTATGGATGGATTTAATAACGCCCTTTCTTCAATCCTAGATGCCAACATTACTACATTATTAACAGGATTTATCTTGTTTATTTTTGGGACAGGACCTGTAAAAGGATTTGCGTCTACTTTAATGATTGGTATTGCTACTTCTTTATTTACTGCAATCTTTATCACGCGTTTGTTTATCGATGCTTACTCAGGTAAAGGACAGACATTGACATTCAATACAGCAGGAACTAAAAAATGGTTTACAAATATTGATATTGAATTCTTAAATAAAAGAAAAATCAGTTATGTAATTTCAGGTACATTGATTCTTGCAGGATTGGCGTCTCTATTTACAAACGGATTAAACTACGGTGTTGATTTTGTTGGTGGTCGTTCTTATGTAGTAAGATTTGAACAAGCTGTAAACGCAACAGAAGTAGCGACATCTTTAAAAGATGTATTTGGAAGTGCACCGGAAGTAAAAACTTACGGTACAAGCAACCAATTAAAAATTACTACGAAATACAGAATTGAGGAAGAAGGACAAATAGTAGACAATGAAGTACAAGCATCTTTGTTTGATGGTGTAAAAACATTCCTACCTGAAGGAACAACTTTAGAAGAATTTAACGGTGGTTTTGACGGACAAAAAGTTGGAGTATTTAGTGCAATTAAGGTTGAACCAACCATTGCTGATGATATTAAAACAGCAGCACAGTGGGCTATTTTTGGATCTTTACTGATTGTATTCTTGTACATCTATATCCGATTCAAAAAATGGCAATACAGTTTAGGAGCTGTGGCAGCGGTGTTCCATGATGTTTTAATTGTACTTTCAATTTTCTCTATCTTCTACAAAATCATGCCATTTGATATGGAAATTGGACAGTCATTTATAGCGGCGATCTTAACTGTAGTAGGGTATTCACTAAATGATACAGTAGTAATATTCGATAGAATTCGTGAATATGCTAAAGACCACGGAAATTGGAAATTAAATGATGTTGTAAACAAAGCATTGAGTAGTACACTAGGAAGAACAATCAACACTTCATTAACTACATTGATTGTATTGTTGGCTATCTTCTTATTCGGTGGTGATTCTATTAGAGGATTTATGTTTGCTTTAATTGTAGGGGTACTAGTAGGTACTTACTCTTCATTATTTGTTGCATCTCCTGTAATGTTCGACACTTCAAAAGAAGAAAAAAACAAATAAAGTATACCAGATAAAAATGGTAAACCGTCCTTCAATCAGATTGAAGGACGGTTTTTCAGTTCTTTAAATATCTTTAAAACAACTTAAGAATGTTAAAAGTAGGAGACAAAAACTTTGAACCATATATCGACAAATCTCAAATTCAAAAAGCAGTTCTCAAAGTAGCACTAGCTATTGAAAACGATTTGGGTGATGAAACACCATTATTTATAGGGGTATTAAATGGTTCTTTTATGTTTTGCGCTGACTTTATGAAAGTATTCAATGCTGCATGTGAAATTTCATTTGTCAAATTAGCTTCCTATGAAAAAAGTGCTTCAACAGGAAAGGTCACTAGTTTACTCGGTTTAAACGAGAATCTAAAAGGACGTACTGTAGTAGTTTTAGAAGATATTATAGACACAGGTAATACTCTTGAAAAAATCTATGAAATACTTGAAAAGGAAGACATAAAAACATTAAAAATAGCAACCCTGTTTTTTAAACCAACTGTATTTGACAAAAAACTAAAAATAGATTACATAGGTATGGAAATTCCTGATGAATTTATATTAGGATATGGCTTGGATTACGATGGATTGGGGAGAAACTTATCAGACATATATAAATTATCTAATTAAAAAAAAATGAAGAATATTGTATTATTCGGCCCTCCAGGTGCAGGGAAAGGAACACAAGCAGAAGTTTTAAAGGACACCTACCAATTGGTGCATATTTCAACTGGAGATGTCTTTCGTTTCAATATTAAAAATCAAACCGAGTTAGGTGTGCTTGCAAAATCGTATATTGATAATGGAAATTTAGTTCCAGATGCTGTAACAATCGATATGTTAAAAGCTGAAGTAGAACAAAACGAAGGGGCAAAAGGATTTATTTTTGATGGTTTTCCTCGTACAGAATCTCAAGCAACAGCGTTGGATGCGTTTTTAAACGAAAAAGGTGCTAGCATCAATGCGATGATTGCTTTGGAAGTTGAAGAAGATATTTTAGTGACACGTCTTTTAAAAAGAGGTGAAATAAGTGGTCGTTCAGACGATCAAGATGAGTCAAAAATTAGAAATCGATTCAACGAATACAATACAAAAACAGCTATCGTAAAAGATTATTACGAAAAACAAGGTAAATACTTTGGTATCAATGGTGTTGGATCTATAGAAGACATTACTCAATTGATTTCAAATGTGATTGATTCATTGAAATAACAACAGATCTAATTTGATTTCAAAAGTACTTTATTGCAATACAGCTATAGTAACAAAAATAACAGGTAATGACTGAAGGAAATTTTATTGACTACATAAAAATATATGCTGCATCAGGAGATGGTGGCGGTGGTTCTACTCACCTCCATAGAGAGAAGTTCATTACCAAAGGAGGACCTGATGGAGGCGATGGTGGTCGCGGTGGACATGTAATTTTAAGAGGAAATAAAGAAATGTGGACTCTACACCACCTGAGATTCTTAAAACATACGAGAGCAGATCATGGAGGACATGGAGGTAAGAGTAGAAGTACAGGTAAGGATGGTGCTGACAAGTACCTTGAAGTACCCCTAGGAACTATCGTTAGAGATGTGGAAACACAAGAAGTGTTATTTGAAATAACGAATCATGGCGAAGAAACTATCTTGGTCAAAGGAGGAAAAGGGGGACTTGGAAATTGGAACTTTAGATCTGCTACAAATCAAACTCCAAGGTATGCTCAACCAGGTTTAGAAGGTGAAGATGGTTGGTTTCAAATTGAATTAAAGTTATTAGCAGATGTAGGTTTGGTTGGATTTCCAAATGCTGGTAAATCAACATTATTAGCATCAATAACTGCTGCAAAACCGAAAATTGCTGATTATGCATTTACGACTTTAAAGCCAAATCTAGGAATCGTTGATTATAGAGACCATCAAAGTTTTGTGATGGCAGACATTCCTGGTATTATTGAGGGAGCGTCCGAAGGAAAAGGACTAGGTCATCGTTTTTTAAGACACATAGAAAGAAATTCAGCCTTGTTGTTTATGATCCCTGCAGATGCAGACAATATCAAAGAAGAATATGAAATTCTCATCAATGAATTAAAAAAACACAATCCTGAATTACTAGACAAAGAAAGACTTCTAGGAATCTCTAAATGTGACATGTTAGATGAAGAACTAAAAAAAGAAATTAAAAAAGAACTCCCTAAAGGTATCAAAACTTTGTTTTTTTCATCGGTAGCTCAAATTGGACTTGTTGAATTAAAAGATGAAATTTGGAAATTACTCAATTAATAAGTTCGTTGGTTTTTACTACAATAGGTACATTAAATAAAACTGAAACTGGAACTCCACGCTTCAAAGCTGGACGCAATCTGGGAATATTCTGAAAACTTTTATTAATAACACTGTCTATTATTGGCAGTGTTTTTTTTATTAATGATGGGGTATTAATACCAATTAATTCAGTTTTTCCATAGGCATCTATAATAATCTTGACCTTAATAGTGTCCTCAATATCTTCAGTTGTACTAAACAACTGAGTTGACAAATCTTTGCTAATGAAATAATGAAATTGATTTTCAAAACAGGCATTCACCGCTTTTGAATCAATCAAAGAATCACAAATTTGAAATGCAGGATATACATCGACTGACGACAAATCTAATAAAGTATCAATGCTCGTTAGATTTGATGTTTCATGAGGATAATAAAATAATTTTTCTTTCAAAAAATCACAAGAACTTAGACAAATTATAACAAAGAAAAGTTGTGAATACTTTAAAAACATACAATGAAAAATAGATTCGTAAATTACAATATTTATTTTTGAATCAAAAAACACTGTTTGATAAATAATTAACAAATACATTTAATCAATGGAATTACTATTACTTTTAACAGGTTCCTTAGCTATTGTTTTAGGGATCGTAGGCTCAATACTACCCATATTACCTGGTCCTCCCATAGGGTGGATTGGTATTTTATGTCTGTCTCTTCACAATGATATACCTATTAGCTCATCTTTTCTTTGGGGTACACTTTCATTAGCTGTAATAATCACAGTATTGGATTATATCATCCCCACCCTATTTACTAAAAAATTCGGTGGCTCAAAAAAAGGAATTTGGGGGAGTACTATTGGAATGCTTGTAGGATTGTTTTTTGGCCCATTAGGGATAATTTTAGGTCCCTTTATTGGTGCTTTTATTGGTGAAATAACCAACAATTCAAAAAACATTCAGAAATCTTTAAAAATTGCTTTCGGTACTTTTTTAGGCTTTATTTTCTCAACTGGATTGAAATTGGGATTGAGCATCTATTTTACGGTAGCCTACTTTGAAGCAGTTTGGGAGCATAAAGAAAATATCCTTAGATAATAAGCAAAAAAAAAGCAACCCTATAAGGGAAGCTTTCCGCTGGTTTCAACAATAACCATGACACTTTTTCTAAAGTGACAAACAACACTTGTTGTAAAACAACAAGCAAATATACATTAACTTTTTGTAAAGCTGTAAATATTTACAATTTTATTTTAGGGCTACAAATTCATTAAGTATCTTTGCGCGTTGTATAATCCTCATTAAATCATAAAGTCCCATGCAATTATCAGAACAAGAAATTGTAAGAAGAGAATCGCTTCAAAAATTACGAGATTTAGGTATCAATCCATATCCTGCTGAAGAATTTAAAACAACAGCAACTGTCAAACAGTTGGTTGAAGAATTTGACAGCTTTGAAGGAAAGGATGTTATTATTTCTGGAAGAATGATGTCAAGAAGACTTATGGGAAAAGCATCTTTCGCTGAAATCAAAGACAGTACTGGACGTATGCAGTTGTATGTTAACAGAGATGAAATTGCTCCAGGTGATGATAAAATGATGTACAACGATGTCTTTAAGAAGCTACTAGATATTGGTGATATAGTTGGTATCAAGGGAGATGTATTTAAAACAAAAGTTGGGGAAGCTTCTGTAAATGTCAAAGAATTGATTTTACTTTCCAAGTCACTAAGACCTTTACCGGTTGTAAAAACAGATGCTGATGGAAAAGTATACGATGCATTTAGCGATCCAGAATTGAGATACAGACAGCGTTATGTTGACTTGATTGTAAATGATCACGTTAAGGAAACATTCTTAAAAAGAACAAAAATAACGAATTCGATAAGGCAGTTTTTTAACGACCGTAACTATTTAGAGGTTGAGACTCCTGTATTACAACCAATACCTGGGGGTGCATCAGCGCGTCCTTTTATGACGCACCACAATGCCTTAGACATTCCTCTCTATCTAAGAATTGCAAATGAATTGTATTTGAAGAGATTGATTGTCGGTGGATTTGATGCCGTTTATGAATTTGCTAAAGATTTCCGTAATGAAGGTATGGACAGAACTCATAATCCTGAATTTACTGTGATGGAATTATATGTAGCCTACAAAGATTACAATTGGATGATGGACATGACCGAAAAATTACTTGAAAAAGTAGCTATTGATTCTAACGGGAGCTCTAAAGTTACCGTAGGTGAAAATACAATTGATTTTAAAGCTCCTTATCCAAGAGTTCCTATTTTAGAAGCGATAAAGATTCATACAGGTTATGATGTAGCAGGTATGAATGAGGAAGAATTAAGAGAAGTATGCAGAAAAGTTGACATCCCTGTTGATGATAGTATGGGAGTTGGTAAACTCATCGATGAACTGTTTGGAGAAAGATGTGAACACCATTATGTACAACCTACTTTTATCACTGACTATCCTAAGGAAATGAGTCCGTTAACAAAAGAACATAGGGAAAACAAAGATCTTACTGAGAGATTTGAATTGATGGTCAACGGAAAAGAATTGGCAAATGCCTACTCTGAACTTAACGACCCAATCGACCAAAAAGAAAGATTTGAAGAACAATTAAAGCTTTCTGAAAAAGGAGATGATGAGGCGATGTTTATCGATCAAGATTTTATTAGATCACTTGAATATGGAATGCCTCCTACATCTGGAATTGGTATTGGTATCGATCGATTGGTAATGTTAATGACTAATAATAGCTCTATACAAGAAGTGTTGTTTTTTCCTCAAATGAGACCCGAAAAAAAAGCACCTCAAATAGAGTTAAATACTGAAGAAAAAAGTATAGTTTCAACTCTTGAAAAAACTGATAAAATACTTTTAAATCAACTTAAGGACCAATTAGGTTTGAGTAATAAAAAATGGGATAAATCACTTAAAAATTTAAGTAAAAATAACATTGTAAAAGTATTTAAAGAGGAAGAAAATCTCTTTGTTACTTTGGTTGAGTAATTTTTTAAAAATCATAAAAAACCCCAAAAAAAGCCATCAGGCATTTTTGGGGGTTTATTTTTTTATTAATTAAATTATAAATAAACACACACTTTGCTTTGAAAAAATAAAGAAGGATCAAACAGACAAATTTTAACAATATCAAATCAAAAAAAAAAACTAAAAAAAAACATTAAACTTATTATTATCTATTTATTTTACTGCTTATCTATTAATATTAACTGCTTAACGATAACATAGTGTAAAATATCTCAAGCAAGCATACTTATAAACATATGATAAGAAAAATAAGACTCTTATTACACTATCTTTGTAACAGATTGGTGTCAAGCACCAATTTCTTTTTCATAGCAATTTTCCCACTCTATCCTTTAGAGTGGGTTTTTTTTTAATACTTCTACTATCAATTTGTAAATTTGGTTGTATTTTTATAATAAAATTCAAATTATGCAGAAGACTTTAAAATTAATTGGAATCATTCTAGTACTTTTTCTCGGTTTACTAATTACAATACCAATTCTATTCAAAAAACAAATTAGTAACAGCATTGAAGTGGAAATTAACAAAAATGTCAATGCTAAAATTGATTTTGAAAGTGTAGCAATCAGCTTGTTTGAAAACTTTCCAAATCTCTCTGTCAATGTTGATAATTTTAGTATTGTGAACAAAGTACCATTTGAAAATGACACTTTATTATTCGCAGGAAAAATTCACCTTACATCCTCTGTTTCCGATCTTATATCAGGGAAGTACCACATAAAATCAATTGACATAGATGATGTTCAAACTACTATTAAAATAAATAGAGAAGGAATTTCAAATTATGATATTTTAAATAAAACTCCAACCAACGAATCTGAAGAAACAGAGAATGTTCAAAATAATAGTAGTAATTTCTATTTTGAAATAGAAAAGTACAAGCTAAATAATTTCAACCTTAAATACACTGACTATTTAGGGAACATAGATGCACAAATAATTAATTTAAACCATGGTGGTAATGCAGTACTAAATAATTCTGACGTTCTATTGGATACTCGTACGGATATAAAAGAAATTTCATTAAGTTATGATGGAATACGTTACTTAAACAAGGTATCATTTGACTGGTTGGCAACTTTGAATATGAACTTAGATACACAAAAAATTGTTCTTCAAGAAAATCATGCAAACCTAAATGACATCAAATTATTTTTTGAAGGCTTTGTGCAACCTATTAAGGATGGTTTTGATATTGACCTTAACTTTGATGTAGAACAATCCAAATTCAAAAGTTTGCTCTCTTTAATACCAGGGGCATATGCCTCTAACTTTGATGCTGTAGAAGCAAAAGGCAGTTTGGATTTTAGAGGAAATATAAAAGGCATATACAGTGAAAATCAAATACCAACATTTGGTTTTTATGTTCATACTGAAGATGCATATTTTAAATATCCAGATCTACCGAAAGCTATAGATCACATCACAATAGACACTAAAATACAAAATAAAACAGGTCAAATTGACGACACACAAATTGCCGTTAACAATTTTGAATTTCAAATAGACAAAGACATATTTAAAGCAAGTACAAATATTTCAAAACCAACAACCAACCCTGCAGTGAATGCTAAATTTGAAGGTAAGGTAAATTTAGAAAATTTGAAAGATGCATATCCAATCCCATTAGATTATGAATTAAAAGGTGTTTTGGATGTCTTTTTGGAAATGGCATTTACACAAAAGGATATAGAAAAACACAATTACAAAGGAATGTATAGCAAGGGAAGTGCAACATTGCAACAGTTTCACCTTGAAACAGAAATATTCCCCCATCCTATTGAAATAGAAACTGCGCAAATGGATTTTTCAACGGAATCCGTAACAGTAAAAACATTAGATCTTAAAACTCATAAAAGTGACTTATCAATGACAGGAACACTTAGTAACTTTCTAGAATTTGTGTTTGCAAATGAAGATTTAAAAGGAAAATTTGACATGCGATCAAACTCTTTTGTTACCTCAGATTTTTTAAGTAGTAGTTCAGACACCTTAACAAACGAAAAGACTGAAATTAAAAGTGACACTATGGCTCTTGAGCAATTGCGTATACCTGCCAAAATAGACATTACAACGCACGTAAATGCAGCAAGTGTATCTTATGATAATTTGGAATTGAAAAACCTTACAGGTGCCTTAAAAATCAAAAATCAAACAGCAATTTTTGAAAAAACAAAGGCAAGTATTTTTGATGGAAATATAAATATGGAAGGGACTGTTAATACAGCAGTTACTCCAAGTATTTTTGACATGAACATGAACTTTGAAAATATTAAAATTGCAAATGCTTTCAATTCGTTGGAATTATTTTCAACCATTGCACCATTTGCTAATGCTGTTAGTGGTACAATGTCATCTTCGTTTAAAATGAAAGGAAACCTAGACAAAGACTTATTTCCAGATACGGATAATATCAATGGTAAGGCTGTTGCTGACTTAGAAGTGACCGAAATCGACACAGATAAATCCGAAACATTAGCAAAACTTGATAGTAATGTTGCATTTATAGACTTGTCCAAAGTCAACATGGATAAAATAAAGGCATTTTTAACCATTGAAAATAGCAAGGTAATCTTTAAACCTTTCAAAGTTGCGACTTATGAAAACATCCCAATTGAATTAGGTGGTTCTCATAGTTTTGAAAATATAATGAATTACTCTTTAAATGCGGAAGTACCTGCTACCTATCTTGGAAAAAATGCCGAAAAACTAATGCTTGGTATGTCTGAATCAGAAAAAGAGAAAATTATAATCCCACTAACTATAAAGATTGACGGTGGTATGGATAACCCAAGTGTAAAACCTGACTTCAAAACTGCTGTCAGTAAACTTTCCTCTCAAGTAGTTGCCAGTCAGAAAGATAAAGTTATCAACAGCATCCTTGACAAAGTAACTGGCAAAAAAAAGAAAGGGGAAAATTCAACACCAAAGAAAAAATTAGAAAAGGAAGCTAAAAAACTTTTTAAAAAATTATTTTAAACGTTTTATGAAATAGGATTAAACCTTTCATCTTTGCATAGGTCTTACAATGGAATCTTAAAAATTATAATATGAGAAACCTAAGTATCCTTTTAATTGTTTGTATTTGTAGTTTGCAAAATATAAAAGCACAAAAAAGTCCTAAATCAAAAGCTTCTTTTGAATTTTCACTTCAAGAGGAAACTACTATTCGCTTGAAAAAAATGACACTGACATTGGATTTGACATCATCCCAACAAAAGGAGATGCTACCACTTATAAGTGAAATGATTACCCATAAAAGAAAAGCTTTAAAAGAAAGAGAAAAATCTGAAAAGAAAACCAATAAAGCGCAGGCCTTCGCTAAAATCAACCAACATTTAGATTTTAAAATTGCTATGAAAAAGAAAATAAAAGAGGTCTTAAACAGCAAACAATACGAAATGTTTTCTGAAAATATGATGAAAGAGAAATCTAAAAAAAAGAAGTATCACAAACAAAGAACTTCAAAAATGAGTTAAAAAAAACCGGCTGATGCCGGTTTTTTTTAGTTGACGATTAACACTTGGTCAATTGAAATAGTATTAGAGCGAAGCTTGTTCCATTTTTTTATTTGCTCAACGGTAGTCTTATACTTTTTTGAAATAGAATATAGAGTGTCTCCTTTACTTACTTTATGAGTGTTTTTTTTCGGTCTTTCTTTATTAACTTTCTTAATTTTAACAATCGGTTTTTCAATTACATCACTTTCTTTTTTAGCACTTTTTTTAACAGGATCTATTTTATCAAAATGATCTAAGTCATAGTTCTCTATTAATTTTATGAGTTTATCAGGATATTTTTTATCCGTTGCATAACCTGCTTTTTTTAATCCTTTTGCCCAAGCTTTGTAATCTGTCTTTTTATAGTCAAACAAAAAACTATAACGTGAACGACTTACTAGAAATTTGGAATGATCTCTGTATGAACTAGATACCTTTTCGTACTTTCGGAAACACTCTTGAGCTTTATCGTCATCATGACGTACAAAATCACCTTTCCAACCCTTGTGACATTTCACCCCAAAGTGATTGTTAGACTTCAAAGCCAATTGACTTAGACCGTTTCCTGATTCCAGGATTCCTTGAGCTAAAGTAATACTCGCAGGAATATGGTATCGTTTCATTTCATCAATAGCTTGCTCAGCATAGTTACTGATGTAAGCAATCGTTTTTCTATCTAGCTTGTCTGATTTCTTTTTTAATTTTTCTATCTCCTTGTTAATATCTTTATTTGAAGTCGTAATAATTGGTAAAACAGGCACTGGTATGCGTTGCGTTACTTTCTTCTTACTTCCACAACTGGCAAGTAGCACTGCTACTGCTAAAGTACTGAGTAATTTATTCATGATTTTTTATTTACACGTTGATAAGTGGCCATCCTCTTTTTTGTAATATTGAATTCATTCCTGATATACCTTGAAGACCTCCCGTATGAATTACCAAAATTTTAGACTTTGCGGGGAAAAAGTCGTTTGCGAGTAAATCATATACTCCAAACATCGTTTTTCCTGTATAAACAGGATCTAGTGGAATATTTGTATTTGCTTTGAATTCATTTATAAAGGTAACTAATTCTTTAGTAATTTTAGCATACCCTCCGAAATGATATGCATCTATAAGTTTCCAATTATCCTTAAATTTTTCTCCTTGAATTACATATTTTTCAAAGCCCTTTGCTTTTAATGCTGGAAATCCAAGTACCATTTGGTACGGTTTTGCCTGCTGAACAATACCTGATAAAGTTCCACCAGTGCCCATTGATACACAAATATAATCGAAATTATCCGTCTCCGTACTAAGGATTTCTCTACAACCTTTTATTGCTAGATCATTGGTTCCTCCTTCAGGAATCAAATAAGCGTTAGGAAATTCATTCAAGAGTTTATTATGAATTTGTTCAGAGTCTTTATTTTGGTAATCAGCTCGCGAAACAAACTTAAATTGCATACCGAAATTATTTGCCCTCTGTAATGTCATATTATTGGCTAGTGTTTTGGAAAGGTTTACTCCCAATTCATCCCCTCTAATAACACCAACTGTTTTCAACCCATAATGCGCTCCAGCGCCTGCAGTTGCGAGTATGTGATTGGAATAAGCACCTCCAAAAGTCAAAAGCGTGTCATTATTTGAACGCTTGGCTTCTTGTATATTGTAATAAAGCTTTCTAAATTTATTTCCTGAAATTACAGGGTGAATCAAATCTTCTCGTTTGATAGATAATTCAATATCTTTAGATGCAGTTTCAGAGGAAACTGGTAAAGGCTGTATGATGTTACTTTGAGAAAATTCAAACATAATAGGCAATGTATAGTACACTTATTTTATTCCACAAAACAGATTATTTATTGAGAAAGCGAATTAAATTGTGTTACTTGATCATCCAATTCAGACCATTCTTCCATTAAAGCATCTAATGCATCTTTACGTTCTTGATATTTCTTAAAAAAATCTGGATTTGAAGAGGTCGCCTCATATGCTTGTTCCAACTCTTCATCCATTGCTATAATTTCTTTTTCAATGTTAGCAATGTTACGCTCTATTTTACTCAATTTATTTTTAAGTTGTTTGAGTTCTTTTGTTTGTTGGCGTGATAACTGGTAATCTTCCTTCTTTGAAACTTTTTTCTCCACTATTTTAGTACGTTTTTCAGCCTCACGTAAACTTTCCATTTTATGCGCCTCTAAGAAATAGTCTATGTCACCTAGGTATTCTTTTATAAACTTGTCTTTAAAACCATAAACTGTATTTGTCAAACCTTGTAAAAAATCCCTATCGTGAGAAACTAATATCAGTGTCCCTCCAAATTGCTGTAACGCCTTTTTTAAAACGTTCTTAGAAGCAATATCTAAGTGGTTAGTTGGTTCATCCATAATCAATACATTGAAAGGACTCAAAAGCATTTTACAAATAGCCAGTCGATTGCGTTCACCTCCTGATAGTACTTTTACCTTTTTATCAACATCATCTCCTCCAAACAAAAAGGCTCCCAACATATCTCGAACTCGCATACGATTACTATCGTTAGCAGCATTTTCCATGGTTTCTAGAAGTGTTAATTCACCATCTAAATACTCTGCTTGATTTTGAGCGAAATAACCTATCTCAACATTGTGACCTAATTTGATATTTCCTGTATAATCAATTTCATTGACCATCATTTTTGCCAATGTAGATTTTCCTTGACCGTTTTGTCCTACAAATGCTATTTTTGATGATCTTTCAATCATTAAATTGACATTGTCAAGTACGTGTTTCTCACCATAACTTTTGGAAAGACCTTCTGTTTCAATGACTATCCTACCCGGTTGTTTAGAAACAGGAAATTTGACATTCATTACAGCATTGTCTTCAACATCAACTTCAATACGCTCCACCTTATCCAATTGTTTAATGAGTGACTGAGCCATAGATGCTTTGTTGGCTTTGGCACGAAATTTTTCAATTAATTGCTCTTTAGCTTTTATCTCTTTTTCT
>JBMZVD010000009.1:0-41403 GCA_049625305.1 Flavicella sp. | reverse complement strand
GAATACTACTACTAATTTTTTCATTGTTTTGTTATTTTAAATTTGTGATACAAATCAATAAAACAGCGCACAAAACAATGTGTAATAAAGGGTTGATTTTGGTACTAGACCCCTATATTTTAAGAATTTTTAACAATTCACTTCGTGAACTGACCTGCATTTTTTTGTAGATATTGTTGATATGCGTTTTTGTCGTACTCAAACTTATGGAAAGCGCTGTAGCTATTTCTTTGTTCGTCTTACCAGTTTCAATCAATGCAACTACATTTTTTTCTTGATCCGTAAGGGATATCTCGTGAGCATTACTTTCGATTTGTTGTTTTGTAACGAAAAGATCTGTCGTAAGCAACAATCCAATTCCTATAAGTGCGATTCCTGAAATCAAATAATATTCAAAGTGGAAATTTTGTTGTTTTGTCAAATTGATAATCATGACAGATTTATCGTCTTGTTGAAAACTTTGAACATTGCTTTTTTTAGTATGATAACCCAATAAAATAATGCCAATTCCAACTAGGGTGGCCAGTATACTCCACTTTTTTCTCATAATATAAATTCATCGACACTTGAATCTAAATTGTGACTCGTTGTCTTTATAATTTTAACGACTACGAAAGTACTACTATTCACAGATTTTATGCGAAGGACTAGGTGTTAAAGTATTTTTAAAAGAAGCAAACAGATTACTCTTAGTTCTCTTGTTCAATAAGTGCAATTGCTTTTTCAGCAAAGCGAGACCCCATAATTCTATAGCCATCGATAGACATGTGCAATCCATTTTTAAGGAGTCGTTGTTTTTTGTCCAAACCATCATTGAGATCGTCGGTATTGACCCAATCAAAACGAGGGTTGGACTGAGCTACTTTAACTTGTACCTCGCGAATCATTGTCCAATGTGGAGATTTTTTATTTTGCAAGTCAAAATCACTCAAACGCCCTATAATAAAATGGATGTCGTTTCTTTTCAAATCCTTTGAGAGTTGTTCGTAGAGTCCCAACAAACTTTTTTCATAGACCTCACCGTGAGATTCTTTTGCATCTCGTTCACCTTGCATCCATATAAAAGTAACGGTCGAGATTTCATTTTGAGCGATGGCAGCATCAACTTTGCCTAGCATTCTTTTGTACAAGTCTGCACGGTTCTCTGAAACAATTCCCTCAGCAGGCTGCCAATCTCTATACCAACGACGGATAGGCTGTCCACCTTGAGCATCTTTGACCACCAAGACTTTTTCTTTTCCGTATTTCGCATGTAAAGTGGGTACAAAGGAAAGCTCAGGCTTGAGACGAGCCATATTGGATTGACCCGATAAAATAAAGAGGTGTTTGCCTTGAGCATTTGTTATAAAAGAAAAACTTAAACTTAACAAAAATAGTAGCTGATGAATTGTTTTCATAGATTGTATATCAATTAAAATAATACTTTTTTACGCCCAATGAATATACAGAAAAAACGGTTTAGATAGGACTCCAAACCGTTTTTATAAATGAGCTGCTGCTCTTGATATAAAATTACTTTAGCATGGAAGGCTTTCTCAAAATTGTCCCTGCATATAAGAATATAGATGTAATAATTCCTGCCAAAGGAGCTGGAGGCATACCTTCAGGAGTACCTGCTACAACTTCAGCTACGATAATTCCCCCTACAAAGGAACACAGAAGATAAAATCCTAACTTTTGTGTTTTAGGTATCCAATACAAAGCGAGCAATACCAACTCTAAGAGACCTACAAACAATAATTTGTCTCCCCAATTTTTGATATTATTCATACGTTCTATCATACCCGCTTCCTGAATTACTTTCAAGGCACCTGCCATAAAAATATTGAAACTAAATAAGATTGAAAGTACGTATCCTACAATTTTCTGTGTTTTCCCAATGTGATCTTCGTGATATCTTGCCATTTATATTTTTTTTAATTAATAACGGTGCAAAAATACCTCAGCTACAAAACCTCGGCATTGATGTAGATCAATAAATAGCAATTTGCGAATACATCAACTCTTAGACTTTTGCTTTCGAATACGACTCAGAGCCTCTGGCGTTATTCCCAAATAAGAAGCAATCATTTTCTGAGGAACTCGTTGCACAATACCTGGATAAGTTTCCAAAAAAGAAGCATAACGTTCCGAAGCTGATGCACTCATCAACATGATGATACGTTTTTGAAACACCTCAAAACGCCTAGCTACTTTTAAAGGATCTTGAAATAAGGCTTCAAAGTTTTTAGGCAACTCGGTAACAACCGCATCTTCTAAACAGTCAATAAAAAGATCTCCCAAACTCGTTGCAGGCACAGCATCTGCGATGATCCAATTTTCTGGAGCAAATTGATAAACATGCTCTTTTCCTTTGGCATCAATAGTGTAACTACGTAACAAACCTGATTCTACTTTATAGACTTTGGTCTTTAATTCACCAGCACGTTGTAATATCTGTCCTTTTTTTATAAATATTTTTTTCAAAATCTAACTCCTTATATGGTTCGCTATCTCTAATAAGTGCAATCTTAAGACATTCTTCAAACCTAAAAATTTTTTACCAATAGTAACCTTTAGAACCTTTGTAACACTTTGGTAGATTATATGGTTTACTAAATTCATAGATTACACAAAAAAGAACACTAGTCTATTTCTATATAGTGTGAAACACCCCCTGAATGATCACCATTTAGCCAAAGCCAGTCAAACTTCAATTGCAAAGTGCCTGACTTTGTTTCAGAAATAACTCCTTGGGACTTTCCGGACTTCAATTCGCAGTCTTCTGTAATGCATTGAAATAAAAGTTCAATCTCTGAGGGTACTGTTTTTTTTCCCACAACAAATCCCTCTAAAACTGCGCCTCCTTTATAGGTCCCAGTTATCGTTGAATCCTTTTGATAATAATGAAAAATAGTTTCACTTGAAGACACCCCTTTTTTGTTTTCTGTCGCTACAAACTTTTTATCGTTTAAATTCATAGATGTATTTTTTATAATAATTCAAATAGTACCAAATATATTCACAATTAATGACTATATACTAGAATTGCTTAGAGTCAAAATCTGTCTACTGCTCAACTCTTTAGATATAAATTACGTTCAAATTGCTTCTTTATATAGGCTGCTGATTCGCCTTTAGGAATCGAAGCAGTCTGCCAATTGTCGTTCAGAATCATCTTCCCTATGTAGGCAATCTGTCCAATGTGGTAGGGATAATGAGCGATTTGTCTTGTAATGGTTTCTATTAAAGAAACCTCTTTGTTACGAATCAAAACTTTTCTGTTGAAATTTGTTTGATCCAAAAGATTTAAAGCATCAAAAAGACAGCACCATCCTTTTTCCCATCTTTCTAACAACTCATCTTTACTTAATGATTGCTCCACAAATTCAGCATCTCTATTCCTCCATGACTTCTCACCGTCAGTTTCAAAAAAGTCTGTCCATCTCGACAACATGTTTTCTGACAGATGTATTATTATTGAAGCAATGCTGTTGCTCTCTTCGTTGAATTTCCAATGCAAATCCTTTTCACAAAGTTGAGAAATTGTCTTGTCTGCTATTTCTTTAAAGGAACTAAATTGTTTTTTTATATTTTCTAAATAAGCTTCTACCATAATTGAGTCAAATAATTACATTAAGAACACCTTAATTCATTAATGAATGTTCATTCTAACAGCTGTCATACAAGTTATCTTTGTCAAAAATATCGATAAAAAAAAAGACACAGGTTCTAGTTTATAAAACAGTACTTAGTCACTCTTAAAAATATTACAAACACTATTTCAATGCGATATGTTCATTTAAATCACCTACAATAAAAATTTTCACACCTAGTTTTAGTGCCTCAAATTGATTACGTGGCACTTGTTTTGGAATGTTTCATCCATAATAAAAACTTCTTTTCTTGAAACTACACAGTTTTTAAAGCCAACTTATATTTCTATTGGGGATATGTTACGTTGTAGAATGTATGGTGTAAAACTTCATTAAAAAAACATCAAAACATTGATTAGTTTTTAAAACCACAATAAAAAATGCCTTCAAAATATTTGAAACTTGATAATTTTTTTGAGTTTTCAAGATAACTATTGTTGAATTTTCCAGATGACTCCCACTGACTTTTTAATTTGTATTTTTTGAGGGTTTAGGTTGAGACTCTTTCCACTTTTCATATTTACTGACTCCATTCTACTGTACTCGGGAACTAGAATATTATCATTAGAATTCGTATAACCAAAGTTAACTTCTTTGACTTTTCCTAATTTGACTCCTAGTGCAGTTGCTAAATGTGTAGCCTTTGATTTGGCATCATTGATTGCCATTGCAATTGTCTCTTCCAATAGTTTTTCCTTTTGACTTTTACTCAATTTAAAATTCAAATTATATGGCACTGAAAAGTCTAGATTTTTCATAACATTCATAATGTTATTCAAGGACATGTTAGCAAAGGGCACTTCTAAAGTGACAGACATACTACCATTGTATCCCTCTTTTTTACTTTTTCCTTGGTACCATGTAATGCTTTCATTTATATTTACTCCAGAAGATTTTAACTTTGTTTTATCGATCTTATTTTTTTGAAACGCTTTCTCCAATTGGTTGTAATGATGTACTAATTTATCGGAACAATCAGCATACTCCAAAGCTTTGGTTTTTAATGACATGTTAACCACTAATAATTCAGGTATGTCATTTAAAATTGCATTTCCTTGGACCTTTATGACATTACCATTGTTTTGAGCAAAGATTGTTAGTGTTACAACACTAAAAAGTAGACCTATAATTTTGTTTTTCATAATTACCATTTTAAAGTGAAATTTTTCGCTTATTTATCTCATAAATAACATTGACTGATGTAATTCATGCTATTAAAAAATATATTTTTTATGTTCAAAATCCATACCATTTTACAAGTTACCTCTAAAAAAAAGAAAACCCAAAAGTATTCTATTAGTACTTTTGGGTTGTCATCAATACATTTATGTTTGTAGCTATATCTTCCAAATTAAATCTGATATAACAAGTATTTAAAACACCTGAATCAAGCATCTCAAATAAATGGCTGTTCCTATTGCGAACCATCGAATTTATCGTGAGTTTTTCATTTGAAAAACACTTTAATTTGTGTTGTAGTTTATTAATTCTAGTCATTAAAAAATGAAGAAATAATTGACAAGAGTAAAGGTGTTGCTGACCATATTTACTTTTTTGTGTTTCTTTTTCTTTGCAATCTCCCAATAAAAATTTTCCAAACCTCTTTGTCCGTGATACGTTTGCTTTGTAAAAGCATCTTTTATCATTTTGTTGGAATTGGAAAGTACAAATGTATTTTCACCTATATTCTTTTTCTCTATCAACATGTTTATCGCAGGCATAAAAGCCACATCAAAATGTATTGAATTTCCCAAGAACGTCACAAAGTAATTCTCTTGGTGGAAATTTTTACTCAAAACTTTTCAAGACAATCTGTAGTATATAAAAATAAAGACACTTCTTTATTAGATTTTAATCAGCCTTGAAAAGGAAAAGAAGAATGATGCAAATCTATCTTCAAAGCCCCTTAATGCAGGGTGTAACCAAATGTATATTCTACTTTGGCTTCATTTTCCTCTAAATACGTAAAAAAATAGTTACCCGTTGCTATAGCTCTCTTTTCTTCTAGAATTACATCAGAATTTTCAAAACGTACTTTTGTCCATGGATTTATTGCGAATCCTTTGTCTTCAGCACAAGCTCTGTCTTCTCCCGCAATGAAATAGGAAAATGCTTCTGCTTTGGTATTTCTAAACTGAATCTCAGCACACTTAGTTGGCTTGAAAAGCACTGTTTTCAATTCAAAAGCATACAACTTGTCTAAAAAACCACTCGTAAATTGCTCGCAACGTGTCCTTTCATCTTTTAAAGAACCTATTTTAACGACTCCAGCACCCCATTCATTTTGAGCTGCTATCACTTGATCTTTAGTAATCATATTAAAAAAAATTATTTTATTTATGAATAAAGTTACATAAAACCACAACAAATGCAACGCTGTTGCATTTACATGAGGCAAAAATAATTTTTATGTATTTATAAAGTCTTATCTACTTCTTTGGAGAATGCTTCTGCCACTTCAACACAATTCAACCATGATTCGTGACTTTGAACCACTATCCAGTCTCCTTTGATTTTTTGTAAAACTGCAGACCAAATAAGTTGTCCGTTGTACTCAGGAACTTCCATAAATTTGATTTTTAAATGGACTGGAAGTGTAAAAATTACTGTTTTTTTATCAATACATCTTGCATTCCAACTAGCGATTGTGTTTTCTAAATACTCTACCATTGCTCCAGCCTGGATATAAGAATTTTTGAGCTCTTCAAAGTTTGACACTTCACCATTACTGGTGTAATAAGCATCTTTATCCGCTGAATAATAATCTAGACCTTCTAAAAAATTATGCTTGTTTGAAGCTTGAAATATCTTTTGTACGGTTTGTTTCGCTTCTAATACAACAGCTTTCTTTTCTGCGTTGGACAATATGGGATGTGATTTATTACAAGATTGTAAAATCAAAAGGATACTGAAAATACAGTTAAAATAACTACTATTATTTTTCATATTTATTTTTAAAAAATGTGTTACTTGGAAGAATTAGGTATTTTACTTACAATTATTTTATTTTAAACACTACATAAAATATTAAAAACATCCATCTATTTCACTGGTGAATTAATTTTTCATTTTTACAATATTTGTCGGCCATGGATCTTCGAATTCAAAATCAGATTCCCACAATAGGAGTTCTTCGTCTGTCAGAAAACAAGATTGTAACTTTTCAGCAAAAGCTTCCACCTGACTTACATCCCCTATCACCGTCAAATCACAATAACGATCTCCAAAACGTCCTTCCATAGCATTGAGTCTCTCTTGTAAAATGTCGATCTCCATTTGTGTAATTCCATGATCTTCACTCTCGACAATTCCCGCTTTCCATGTACCAATCAATTCTAAATTGATGCTTCCTGCTGCTTGATTCCAAAGCAAAGCATATTTGTCTCTGGTCGCTAGCCAGAAAAACCCCTTACTACGGTAAATACGTTTGTCGAGGTATTTGTGACAGACATCCCACAATCGTTGAGGATGAAATGGACGGTCGTCTTTAATGACTTTCGTTTCCATATTGTAGGGATTGTCCGATTTTTCTTCCGCAGCAAGTTCAGGCTCTAATTCAGTTATGAGTTGTGCAACTTTGTAATAATCGTATTCAGGAATTTCAAACAGGGATTGAATATCCAACTTTCCAAAAAATACCGAATGTGTAGAAGCATAAGGGTTTATATTTTGAATGAAAGAGGCAATATGCTGCAATCTATCTTCTGCAATACGATCTGCTTTGGTCAAAATTAGATGGCTACAAAATAGGATTTGTTCTACTAATAGATTCACTGTTCCACGTATACCTGTGGCCAAATTTTGTTGCATTTGAGGCACCAAGGTTTCGCCATATTCGTAATCATGTGCCAACATCAAACTGTCAACCAATGCAAAAACGCCCGTAAGTTGTAGTTCTTCTTGTTGTTCAAAATACTGGATAAGAGGCATGGGATGACAACTCCCTGAGGTTTCAATGATTAGCAATTCAGGCATTCCTCCTGAAAGTAGTTTCTGAATGGCTTCGTCTAATTTTTGAATTCCCTTTTTACTACTAAGTACGCAAGAGGAAATAGATTGTAGAATGCTATTGTCTTCCTCTACGGCGACCGTATTAGCAATTAAAGCACCATCCACATCCAATTCACTCATATCATTGACAATCGCAAAAGTGCGAATATTATTCTTTTTGGATTGAGCTAGCAAACTTCTAAAAAGAGTCGTTTTTCCAGACCCTAAGAAACCGTTAAGAATAACAACTGGTACTTTTCCAAATGTGTCCATAGACTAAAATCGTATTTGAATTATTTTAAATTGACGCTCCGCTATATAGATGCATCCTTTATTATAAGAACAAAATTACAACAAATGAAATTGACTATTACCTTTGAATCGAATGGAAATTTCAGAGCAACCAAAAAAACAATAGCTGAAAACACTGAAAAAAATACAGGGTAAAATATTTTTATTTTTTACTTGCATTTTGCAATTAATGTTGTAATTTTGCTTGCGAAATAAAAGTAATATTTCAAACAAAACGGTTCATAAATAAATACAATACGTAAATACGGATAAAATGAAGAATGTAATTATCACAGGAAGTAGTAGTGGATTTGGTCTTTTGGCAGCAAAAGATTTTGCAGACAAGGGATACCAAGTATTTGCAACCATGCGCAACCCAGAAGGAAAAAACGCAACAGTAAAAACAGAATTAGAAGCACATTCAACAAACATTAAAGTTGTTGAAATGGACATCACCGAATATGCATCTGTAACCAAAGCAATGGAAAGCATTTTTGCACAAACAGAAAAGATAGATATCCTTCTAAACAATGCAGGCATCATGAACTTGGGAATCACGGAAGCATTTAGCGTAGAACAAGCCAACCTTCAAATGGAGACCAACTATTACGGTGTGATTCGTACCATGCAAGCCGTGTTGCCTGGAATGCGTAAAGTAGGAGAAGGTTTGATTATCAACACCTCATCATTATTTGGACGTGTCACAGGGCCATTTTTTGGAACCTATACTGCAGCCAAACACGCTTTAGAAGCTTATACTCAAGCAATGCGTTACGAATTATCTCCTATGGGAGTAGATGTAGTATTGGTAGAACCAGGACCTTTTGGAACAGGACTTTTAGCTTCAGGTCAAGAACCGGCTCACACTGATGTACTCTCCTCTTACGGAGATATGGCAGGAATTCCTACCGCAATGGGTGAAGGGTTTGCAGAAATGTTACAAGGTGAAAACGCACCTGACCCTCAGTGGGTAGCTGACACTTATTTGAAATTGGCTGAATTACCTTTCGGTAAAAGACCTACGCGTACTGTAGTTGGTATAACTTGGAATGTTGACAAGATCAATGAATTGACTCAATCTATTCAAGATGATGTATTGAAAGAAATGCAACTAGAAGCTGTTTTAGGAGGTCAATCTGCTTAATTATTAGATCTATAAATACTCAAAATCCATAAGAACAAAAGGTTCTTATGGATTTTTTGATAGAGTAAAAATAAGTAAAGACCTATTAAATTGAATGATTTCAACTTTTAAAGTTGATTCAAAACATTTTAAAATAAGTATTACAAAAACAGTTCAGGAGACTTTTTGTATTTACGTCTTTCCTTTCGAGACATCTCAGCTGATACTGCCTCCTTGCTAGAGGCACTTATATAAAATTTCATGTTTTGCAGTTGTTGTACGCCATTTTCCGTAATAAAATACGGAGCAAAAGAAACAAAAGAAGATTTAATATTTGAGAGTTTATTTCTTTTGTCAATATCTGAGAGATTGAAATTTTTGTAAAAAACAGAGAAACGTAAGATGTATTCCCTCTTTTTAAATTCACTAAGGACCCCCAGTTTTGTGTGAGGATATACAGTTTGACCTTTTTTTACGCTGATAGAGTTTTTTTGAAATCCTTTATAAGAAGCGTAAGTACCATCTGCATGCTCAATAAGAACAGTATTTAAAGTACTCGGATAAGAATGCTCAAGGGTAGAATCAGAGTCAAATTCATCTTTCACACGCAACACAACTCCTTTTCGCATACTACAGATTGTATCAGGGCTCGATGAAAACGCTATGTAAGACTTCTCATTTTTGGAATTCTCAACGCTTAAATATTTTTCTTTAAAGCTAGAGGCCTCAATCACTCTGATTTTTTTACCTTCTTTATAAGGCATCACATACTGAAATAGACTGTCAACTTTAGCCTCTGGATTTCCTTTTACATAAGAATATCGATAAGAGAAAGTAATATATTGGTTTTCATCAATGGGGTGCAGTCGCACGTATCTTCCAGAATTCTTTTGAAGCACTTTTTCTACACTACTTTCATAACAATTTTCTAGATTCGAAAATTCCAGTTTGACATAATAACTTCCTGGTATATTTTTCTTATAAAAAAAATCAACCGTTTTGTTTTTATTTCTCTTGAATGTAATTTCAATATCTTTTTCTTGAGCTAAAATATTTTGATAAAAAATCAAAGATAGCAGGAAGCACAAAAGATAAGAAGGTATAATTTTCATAGAATAATTTCAATTTCCTAACTCTCAACAAATGTAAATAAATTTACACACAAACAAATGGAAAATAATGAAACATGTCAAAAACTAAAAAATCATTCCGCCAATAGTATATTCGCTTTCTGCTCATTTATTTGATGAGAATATTGATTTCAATGCAATGCATCATTTGTCAATACTATAACAGTAAAATTTTGTTTTGTTTTCGTATTCCTGTAATGTCTCAGTGAGGAGATTCCTGCACCTCCGTACCCCACCATTATGAAGCCTCCTTGCAACACAACAGCTTCCCAACAGAGTCAGAAAGTTCCATATTGATCATTTTCAAGTCTTGCGGGTGTCCAAATGACATCCAATTGCTTCAAGTCTAAAATGGTATTGTGTACACTGCTTGGAATCACTTGATCAAATCTTGTATATTGATGATCAAGCTGGCGACTGCAAAGTACCTGTCGTTTCTTCTATAAAAGTATCTGATTTATCAAATTAGCTAGCGTTGTTTTCTGACCGTATGAAACTGAAAAAAAGTATTTTCCAACAGTAATAACAGGTGTTTTTTCATGACTTTTTGGTTGTTATTTAGAAATTTAAATAACAACCATTGAAAAGCAATTTCAAAACAATGGGATTTTTTGAATTCTCAATTGATCATTTGTTTGCCATTACTTGCTTACGTTGCAAATCCAACAACCAGTTCTCAATAGTATTTAGTGTAGTAGGATGGTCTACTACATTCAAATGAGCAGCTTCTTCCACAATGTTTGTGGTGGCATATTTCGATACTGCAAAAACCTCTTTGAATTTGTCTGCAAAAAAACTTTCGTCTTTTCTTCCAACCATTACAAGCGTTGGGCTACTTATATTTTCAATATCTTCTTGATAATCCTTAGGATCCATGCTATTTACCATTCTGTAAGAGTAATCAGCTACCTGTAAACTGTCGTTCCATTTTTGTGCACGATTGAAAAATAACACACGCTGCCCATTAAACTGTTCAATTCCGATATTACTTAACATCGACAAGCCCACCCATCTTTTGATAGATACGGTGACCCAATTACCATTACCAGGTTTGATCGTAGGTGATTTATAACCGAGGTAAGGCGAAAATAACACAGCCCCATCTACAGGAGTAACATTTTTGTTGGAAACATATCGCAATGCCAATCCACCTCCTGAGGAATGTCCTGCCAACAAAATCATTTTGGGATGATAGCTTTTTTCAATGTAACGAATCATGTCTTCAATATCATCTTCCAATTGTCCCATATATGTCAAATCTCCTTTGTTTCCAAAAGCACTTCTTCCATGTCCTCTCAAATCAGGTGTGATCACAGTACATAAGCTAGAGTTTGCAAAATAATTACTTGCCTGACTCAAATACCTACTGTCAGTACCTGAACCATGTAAGAAAATCAATACCCTATCTGAATCACTTGTATACACACGACTGAAAAGTTGTTTACCATCTCTCAATGGAATGTTCAACTCCTTTGAAAACCCTTCTGCACTAGCGCTTTTTCTTACAGATGAGAAATCGTAATTTTTGGTACTTTCTATAGTCGGTTTTGGCCAATTGATGAGTACAAAAGAAGCTATCAAATACAAAATAGCATTGACCGTTAAAAATCGAAGAATGAATTTGTAGGTGCTTTTTTTCATAAAATTATCTGTGGATATTATTTTAAACTGAAATTTTTTAGTGTGACATCAATCTTAACCTAAGCGTTATTGGTTTGAAAATATTTTTTTAGGGCTGCCATTCGTAAAAATTGGCCTCGGTGTTCAATACAAAACCTGTTTTAGGGTAGAGACTATTTCCAACGGCATTTGACTTTTCCGTTTCCAACACCATCGCACATGCTTCGGATGCAATCACCAAACTTTTGGCCTTTTCTATCAATTGTTTAGAAATTCCTTTACCTCTAAATTTAGGAGCGACAAACAAATCGTTCAACACCCATAACTTTTGCAAGCGTGTAGAAGAAAATGAGGGATACAACTGAACAAAACCAAGGAGCTCTTTACTTTCATTTTCACAGACAAAAATCTCAGAATCCATTTTTTGCATACGTTCGGTAAGAAAAACTTTCGCTGCTTCTAAATTTGTTCTTTTCTTGTAAAAAACTCTGTAAGCGTCAAAAAGTTCACTCAGTTCTGGTATATCATCTATTTGTGATTTTCTTATCGATTGTGTCATTTGTATTTAAAAGTTATAAATATTTATAGACTAAAAATGCTTTGTCTATGTATGAGCTAACTGCACGTGGTGTTCTTAAAAGTTTTGTCAGAACCGTCCAATTTAGAGGGATTTATAATCTCAAAACTCGTATAATTATAAAAAACTAAGAAACTGTTTGTTTTTTCCCGTTGATATTCAATGTGTTTGTATTCATATTATGGATTGCAAAGGCTAACAAACTAGTTCCATTTTTTTACCCTCTATACTTTAGTTTGTTGCAATACCAACTCATAATTCTGTGTTTACTATTTCACTCCAAATAAACATTTTTTCGTACAGATCCTTCACAGAAATTTGTGGAGTATCTAAATACAATTGCATCATTTTTCTGTTGAATCTTTTAAACTTTTCAAAACCTCTATATTCAGTCATGAAAGATTCCATTTTTGGCACATAAGCTTCGTAATCATCTTCGGAGAAATGATCCATACAATAGAGTGAATAAAATGCGAAAGTCATATATTCATTAAATACCATATAAGGTGTACCATAAGCAGTAGCACCACTTTTTGAATCATCTACCCAAACACTTCGGTCAGCAAAAGCTTTATTTATAGTATTCAAGTAGGTATCCGAAACAGGATTCACAAAATTGTGATCAATCTCTGTAAATACGACTCTTCCGTTTCGGATTTCATCCATCGTTTTCGAATTACGCTCATCGTATTCAGATCGACAAACATACATGAATGTTTGTTCAAAACCGTTGTCTTTGTACTTTTGTGTAGCATGAGCTCCACCTACTAATGGCGAAAATAACACCACGTAACTTCCATAGGTAAAACCAAACTTTTCTTCCAACCAAACTTGCATTTTATCAATAGGATTTAAACTCTTATAAGTATCAATCAAATTATTGTAGTATTGCTGATGAGACTTATAAAAAGTTCTAAAATTGGATTTTGTTGAAAAATCTGTAAACAAATTAGCATGTTGAATAAAAGGATTTTTAGGTGTATCAAACCCCATGTTGTGAATAACTCCATCATCTATAATTTTATGATTCGCATCAAACAAATATCCACAAGCATTCATTTTTAACGCATAGTAATAGTAGTAACTGTCATTGTCAAGTGGTTTTACAATATATTTATTTATGGTATCTATTGCAGGGTGTTTTTTATACTTGAGGAAGTAATCTAGTACTTCTTGATGGTATTTTGTAGTCATATCCACCATGTTTGAATCTATTTGTCCTACTTTAGAGACGGCTACCATGATATTCGCTAACTCGTGAACTTCGGGTATTTCAACTTTGAACTTCCCTTTATTTGCTGCGATATAGTCTTTTGTAAAGAAAACATTTTTAGGAACTCCTACAATCTCGGTTCGAGCGGTATCTTGTTTGTACAAAACATCAAAGTAGATGGTGTCGCCTTCTTTAATATTAAAAGTCAAAGAATCTATCCCTGAAGTAAAGTGAACTTGAACAACTTGTTCTCCAGATTCCACTTCCAATCGATCTGGATTTAAACTTGGATTTATCCTCCAATTACGAGAGGAACTTTCATTGATTTTATACTGAATTGTTTCTTTTGCTGACTTTAAAAAAAGTGGAGTGAAAGCTTGTTTTTCGGTACAAGAAAAAACAGTAAAAACTGGTACCAATAACAATAATGATTTTAAGTAATTATAGATAAGCACTGTGAAAAAGATTTAAAAAATCAAAAGTAACTCATAACCTGAAATGTAAAAAACACATTCCAACAAAAAAAGTTCTATTTTATAAAACAGAACAAAGTACCCATCTTACATCGGCACTTCTTATTGTTCATGAATTAAAGATTTTCTAAAAATTCGTACACTTTTTTTTCAGCATCTTTTTTGGCTTTGTAATCACCTACATCTGTCCCTCCAAACACATATGAATAAGATTTTCTATCAATATAAAGCATGCCGTTTCTAGAATTTCCTTGTTGGTTTGGATTGCCAGAAATTAAATGCCCTGCTTCGTCGTATTGTATATTTTGTAAGCTGTATGAAAAATCATATGAGACTGCTCTTTTCTCTAACATATCAGCCATTTTTGCTGCAGGCCAAACACCATCTTCTTTTCCAGAAAACAACAACACATCTCCTTTGATTCGTTCTACCTTGATGATTGCTTTTTCTACAAAATGTGTCTTGCGCAACCCTGCATTCCAATAATCCAAAAGTACTATTGAATCGGTTTGACTTCCTTTAATTTTATCCATTGGGACATATGGAATGGCAACATTTTTAAACGTCCAACTAGGCTTGACGGTGTCAGAACTATATGGCAAAACAGTATTGGACCAACTAACTGCACTTGGCGAATAGGCGATTACACCACTTATATAATTAGGAAATTTAGAGGCCAACAACAAAGCCAATTCAGCATTTCTAGAAGCCCCCATAACGACAATTTTTTCTGCGTTTACTTCTTGCCTCTTACTGAGCCATTGCAACGCTTTCTCAAAATAATCCAAAGGAAAAGCCTCTACCAACTTTGGCATTCCTGTTTCTCCAACATAAGGAATTGAAACACCAACCTTACCCTTTTTAGAAAATTCTTGCGCCCAATAGTCTCCCCAAGCTCCTCCTCCAACCAAAATAATTGTAGTCGTGTCTAAAATTCCTTCCTTAACGTATAAATTTACTCGAAAACCATTTTCACGAATCATTTGAGGTTTTATCCCATCGTAAAGACGTTTATCAGCTATAAAATAAGCGACTACAAGTAATAAAAGAATTCCTATAAATGCTAAATTTTTCTTTTTCATATTTTTATATCACTTTAGTTTTGATGAAATATGTTAATAAAAATAAAGAAACTAATTAAGAATTGGTAACCTATTACTTTTCATTTTCGAGCATCAACGTAAAAATAGCTTCCAATAATTTCAAGGTTTCACCTTCGTGACTGTTTTGAAACAAAAGAATTCCAATCCCTGTTTCTTGATGGAAATAGAGGTGTGTCCTTACTCCCGGATCTCGACCACTATGCCCCCAGAGAGCAAAGGATTCATAATTTAATTTTTTCCATCCCAGTCCTTGTATATCATAATTTTCGACTTGAAGCTTCAACATTTCATCAACTGTTGTTTCTTTCAATATTGATAGGTTCTTATAGTATCCCTTTTGCATTACTGCTTTCATAAAATGAGACAAATCTTGTACTGTCGTCTTAAAAAGACCGTCAGGATAATTAAAAAAACCATAAGGACATAACTCATAAAAGCCTCGTCTTTGTTTTCCTTTGAACTTAGAGAACCAAGCTACAGCTTCATCCTTTTTATTTTCAGAAGTATATTGTTTTGCTTGCCTTAAAGTATCAATATCTTTTCTAAACCAACCAGAACTATGCATTTCTAAAGGTTCTAATAAGTGTTTCTCACAATACACACTAAAAGGTTGCTCGCTAACTTTTTCGACAATCAATCCTAGCAAACCAAAAGCGACGTTTGAGTATTTATAACCTATGCCAGGAGCCCACGAATGAAAATTCTGTTTTGAGTCGTAATACTCTTCTCCCACTAAAAAATATCCCTTTATCCAATCAGAAAGAGACACATAATCAACACCGCATTGATAACTTTCTTGATAGGAATCACCATCAGCAATTGAAGACGTATGAGTAAGTAGCTGGCGCGTGGTAATTGGACTATCCTTATGAAAAGGGTTTCTTATCGTAAAACCAACGATATCGCTTACATCTTCATCTAAATCGAGTTTTCCCTGTTCCCAAAGCTGCAAGATGGCTGTCGTTGTAATGGTTTTTGAAATGGAAGCAATATTCATAATCACCGTCGTATCCATTGACTTTTTGGCTTCTAAGTCTGCAAACCCATTGGAATAAGACCAAAAGCTCTTTCCATCTTTGATCAATGAAATAGAAATACCTGGAGGTTGGTATTTTTCTACATACGCAGAGGTCAAATTGTTTAAAGATGTATTTATCGAATTATTTTCACTACAACTTAACAAATAAGTTGCCATACAAAATAGCAAAAAGAGTTTCTTAATTCTCATTGTTTCTCGGTTGTTAATTTTAAATATTCTTTTCTGAATCTAAAATGAAATGAAGTTTCCTCCAATTTAGTATCAATAGCATCTACATAAGATAAAATACTCAAATTCTCATCTAAAATAGCTAAAATGGCTCTATCACAACACCTCCAAATCAACTCGAGTTTCGGCAGTAGTTCGAATGCTTTTTCTGTTAGAGTCACTAACTGCTTACGTTTGTCATTGGAATCCTTTTGGGTTTGTAAATAACCCTTTTCAGACATTTTTTTAATCATGACAACCACGGATGGATGTGCATAGCCAAGACAGTCTGCTATGTCTGATAAAGAACAAGTTTTCTTTTTTTGTAGTATCATAAAAACAAGATACCAATGTGGTTCGACATCGAGATCTAGTTCCTTGTAAAATTTTCGGATATCATGTGACATCCTATCACTGATTCTTTTCAACCTACTATCCAAGGCTTTGTAACCTAATTGCTTGATAAAATCTTCACTCATATCGATTATTTTAGTGCAAAGATATAAAAATGTATTCAACTATATAGTTGACTGTATAATTTTGTAAGGGATTTTAGATTAAAAAACTTTTGTAACCATATGTAATAGATTACAATACATTTTGAATCTTTTGAAAATACGGCAAAGTCTTTCAGTTTAGTGCAAACGAACTTTGTATATTTTATGATAAAAAAATAGTTGTTTTGAATAAACTTATCGAAATATAACTTTGTGAAATATAAAAAGTATACAACCTTAAAACAAAAAAGAGATACGATATTATCATATCTCTTTTCCTAGGGGTAAAATAATTTTTAAGCTAAGGCACCTTACTATAATTAATATTTTGTTAGGTAAATAAAGTGTTATTTTAATGAATTATAATAACTTTAATACCGGTGTTTAAGACACAAACGTTTTCACAGCAATTTTCCCTCGACACACTGATATTACATTATTCTAAATGGTAAGAAATCACCACCTTACTATAACAAATTGAAAAAGAACAATTAGTAATTTCTCCTAAAACTCAGTCAAAATTAATACAAAATACAAAACCAAATAAAAATAATACGTGAACGTAGCAGTTTACTAAATAAGCATCAGACCAAAAAAGTTATGGTAACAGTCGTACCTTCTTCGTGAATATTGACATCTAAACACGTTTTAGGATCATAACCTAAAAATGACAAACGTTCTTCAACCAAACTCAAACCTTTTGAAACATGAGTGCTTTTTAAATTATTAGATGCCCTACCCAAACCATTATCTTTAACCTGACATGTAAAAGTAGCTGCATCATTTTTAAAAAAGGAGATTTCTAGAATAGGGTTTTCAATTGATGAATTAAAAGCATGCACAAACGAATTTTCAACGAAAGGTTGCAAAATCATTGGTGGAATCTCAACTTCATACTCATCCAAATCTGAGGCTTTATCAAATACTATACTAACCCTTTGATTGACACGCGTATTTTCAATAGACGCATACGTCTTAAGATATTCAATCTCTTCATGTAATGAAATATACTGTTTTCCACTGTTGTTCAGATTTGCTCGCATTAGTTTTGAAAACTCAGTTAGATATTTCAAAGCCAAACTGTTTTTTTCAGTTTGGACAAAATACTGAATAGAATTGAGAGCATTGAATATAAAATGTGGATTCATTTGGGATAGCAAAGCTTCTAATTTTATTTCAGCCAATCTTCTTTTTACTATCTCTTTTTCTCGTTCCCTTTTAGCTTTTATCCTACGGATTTTACCCAAAACTATAATTGTTCCAAATACGGAAGTGATCAAACACAATACAAAAAACCAAAATTGCTTGTAAAAAGGTTCTGGAATTATAAATTGCATCAAATTTTCAGAAAACACCTGCCCAGTATATAGATCTTCTACCTGAACTTCAAGTAAATAAGTACTGGGCTTTAAATAATTCAATGATATGTAATTAGATTCTAGAGGCTTCCAGGCTTCACTTGGATTCAGGCGATACCCATACTTAATTTTTTTGGGGTAAGGATGTGCGTTAACCTCAAATCTAAAATAGAGTCTACTGTCTTTTTCAATATAATTTAGTGCATCCATATCATGACAAACCTCCCTTGACTGATCATTCACCTTAAAGTGAGCGATGGAAACTTTTTGCAAATAATTGCCTTGATTTAATAATGAATCTAAATTAACTGTATAGGATCCAAATGAAGAACCTATGTGTAACGTTTTATCTATTACAATAGCAGTATTCAGTTTCTTTTTTAAACCCTGTTCTCGATTTAGGTATCGAAACTTTTTTGTATCTGTGATAGTCAACCCTTTTTCTGTTCCTATGATGAGATACTCTTTGTAATTTTCAATAAAAGAAATTGTATTTCCGAGAATTTTTTCTTTTGTTATTTCTTGAAAATCACCTCCTATTTCATTTGAAAAAACATACAAATCTCCCTCTTCATTGGAAACAGCTATTCCGTCTTTATAATCCGTAATATGTCTCAATTTTTTTTCATTCCAAATTCCTTCGGAGTCAAAAGAGCGAAAACCAGAATTATCATAAACAAACAATCCCTTAAATACGGAAGTAAAGTAGGTCTTTCCCCCTACAAAAAGGCTTCCTACCACATCAGTGGGTGTTGCTGTATCATTTTCAGAAAAATACGTATATTTTAACTTATCCAAATCTGAATAGACTCTAACCCCATGATAAGGATGGGTTTCTATCAACTCGCCTTTAGGGGTAAAATTAAAAGCTAAGGTATGTAAGGGGTAATAATTGAGAAACAACCCCTGATTTGATAACTGAAATAAACCAACACTTGTATTCACCCAAAAGTTATTTTTAAAAGCTTTTACACCATAAAAAACTATAGCTGATGCTTTGGTATCTTCAATCAATTCATAAAAGTAGTCCTCCTTTTTGGGTTTTTTGTTGGTAGAAACATCAAACCATTTTTTTTGTTGGGATTTGAAGTCTTTTGCTCTTATAAAATGAGCACCGATTGACAACCCTTTTTTGGTTACTGTCGCCAATACACGTTCAGAGGCGATGTATGCATAATCTATAGGTGACAATTGCTTTTTTTCAAACAAGATTATTGGATCTAAATCAACTTCATACAAGCCATTATCCAGTGTACCCACAAACAATTTTTTGTAGTTTGAATCATATGCAAGACAACTGACACTACTACTATTGATACCAAAATCTTGATTTACAAACGTTATTTTTCCGTTTTCAAACTCGTAAACGCCTCCCGATTTTTCATAGATTCCCCAAGCAGCCCCAAACAAACGTCCATCGGCATTTGTAAAGTCCCAAAAAATAGAACTTTCTGATTGAGATGTCTCCTTTAAAGCTTTTTGTAGTTTAAGAGCTTTGAGTGAGATTTTTTTACAAAACTCTTTCTGCCCAAGCAATAGACTATCGCCTTGTACCATTGATGCATAAAAAATTTCATCACTAACTACTGCCTCTAGTTGAATTTTGAGCCCATCAAAAAGAACCTTGTGAATTCCTTTGTTATATGTTACGACATATACGACGCCATCGTAAGAATAAAAATCTTGAACTCTGAATGAAGAAAGCGATTCCGATTGGTAGCTGCATAGTTGCAACTGCTCATTTGAACCTCTTGGTAATGAAATTACAGATATACCATCACTACTACCCACATACAAAACGTCATTGAAGACCGACAAAGAAGTTATTTCATTGTGTACCAATCCATCATCCGTTGAAAACACCTCCCAGGAAGTGCCATCAAAACGAGAAAGTCCACCACCGTAACTACCTACCCAAATATTTTGGCTGCTATCTTCGGCTAGTGCCCACGTATTGTTAAGCGCTAATCCATCTTCTATAAAATAATGAGCTACATTTTCGTTTTGTTTGCAAACCAAACCATTATCGGTACCAACCCATAACCCACCAGCTTTTGAAAATAACACAGCGCGAACAGTATTATTTGGCAGAATATTTTTATCTGTATGATGCAAAAAAGGGGATTGCTGTGCAACAACAGAAACACAGAAAAAAAATAAAAAAATCGCTCTAATTGTCTTCAAATAATTTGTTTAAAAATGAAGTCTCATTCCTAGCTGATACCTTGACAATTTTATGAGGCAAGTGAGCTTCTCGTCTTTTATTATCATATTTTACTACTGCACTCACTCGCAATAGTGATTTTCTATGAACGCGAAAAAACAAATCAGGAGAAAGGCACTCTTCTACTTCTTTCAAAGTCTTTAAAACTAAATTTTGAGACCCATCATTCAAATTGACTTCAATATAATTTCCTGAAACCTCAACACATACTATAGTATCAATAGGAATTATATCAATAGACTTCTTGGTTCTTACAAATAACTTTTTAGGGTAAATCTTTTGAGAAACCGAATTCATTAATTCCTCGTATTTCTCCTTTAGATTACTTTTCTCAGAATTTTTACTTCGATAACGATCAATTGCAAAACGCAATTGTTCGCTTTCGAATGGTTTTAAAATATAGTGCAAGGCAGCAGCGTTAAACGCCTGAATAGCATATTGATCGTAAGCTGTTACAAAAACAACTTCAAAAGCGTGTTTAGTAGTCAATTTCAAAAACTCAAACCCATTTTTACCTGGCATGTGTATGTCTAGAAATACCAAATCAACAGTTGTTTGTTCCAATACTTCTAAAGCTTCATCAACCGATTCACAGCTTCCAACTATCTCACACCCTCCTTCACAAACCTCTTCTAACATAGATGCAATCAAGAGTCTTGCATGCAATTCATCATCTAGCACAAGAATTCTTATATTCATGAGTATTTACATTATCTTTTTCACAAATAAACTTTAGTAAATATACTTATATTTAATGAAAAACTCTAGCCAAACTCCCTTTTTTAAAAACTACAAACTCGTAAAATCACAAAACAAAAAGTAAACAATAGTTTAGAATAGAACACATTTAAAAAATTAATTTTGTGAGACTAAAAAAAAGAAATGAAAATAAAATCTTTATTTGTAGGCTTACTTATTATTTTTCAAATTGCAACTGCACAAACTGAAAAAGTAGTAATATTTGCCATCAATGATCAACACGGTCGTATTGATAATTTTTCTAAAATAAAAACAATCATAGATGCTGAAAAAGCCATACACGACAAAGTTTACTTCGTAAGTGCAGGAGATATATTCTCGGGAAATCCTATCGTAGATTATGCTACTGAAAAGGGATACCCAATGATTGACTTGATGAACAAGACAGGAATCGATATCAGTGTGATAGGGAATCACGAGTTTGACTACGGTCAAGAGATACTCAATAATAGAATCAAGCAGGCAGAATTTCCTTTTATTTGTGATAATATGTCAGGAGGAGAAGGTGCTATCTCAGAAATTAAAGGACATCAAATCATTGAAAAAGACGGTTTGTCTGTTGCCTTTATTGGTGTTGTGGAAACAGGAAATTCTGCAGGACACCCATTGACACATCCAAAAAAAATTAAAGGATTACAATTTACTGACGGATTGAATAGCTTCGCTAAATACCAAAACATCAAAACAGATGAAGATGTTGATGTAGTCGTTGCCCTGACTCATCACGGGAGCACTAGAGATAGGGTAATACTTGAAAATTTTAATTATGTCGACTTAGCTATTGGTGGGCATACTAACAGAGAGTACGGAAATTCCTATGCAGATGCTTTCCAAGTCATGTCTGGAAAATACCTTGAGAAATTATCCAAGACAACCCTAATGGTCCGCAATAAAGAAGTAATCAGCTATGCATTTGAAATGATTGATCTAAATTCACAAGCCTATGATGAAGATCCTACAATAGCAAACTTGATTGAAGAGTACAACAACAAACCTGAATTCTATGAAAACATCGGATTTTCTGAAAAAAACCACAGTTCAAGTGAAACAGGATGTTTTTATACCGATGCCTTGCGTCAAATTTCAGGCTCAGATATCGTAGTACAAAACAATGGAGGGATTCGAAATAGACTGAACTATGGAATCATAACCCCACATGACATCTATTCTATAGACCCTTTCGGAAATGGCTTTGACACCTTCACCATGACCCCTTCACAGCTTGAAAACTTCTTTCAAGGCTACTCATTTGGATATGCTATTTCTTCAAGAATTCAAATTGTAGAAGACAACTTCGGCAACTATAAATTTTACAGAAACGGTATGCTACTTGGTCCTTTAGATACAGTTACACTTAGTGCAAATGACTATATGTCAAGCGATAAGCCTGAACTTTTTGGAACTCCGAGTGAAACATTCCCACTAACAACAGCTGAATACTTGGTACAATACACAAGAAATAGTAACGAAAGTATAGCTTATGACGGTTGTAACAGATGGGAAGATAGGCTTTCAATCGAATTAAAAACAGTATCTGAAATTAAAATCTCAAACACTCAAGAAAATCTGAAGATATTTGGAGTTATTTCAGACTTTAGCACCATAATTTACACGCCAAATGGACAACAAATCTCGACAAATAAAAACGATAAAACACTCAATATAGGCAACCTTAAAAATGGAGTGTATTTTTTAAGAATAATTCCCAAAAACACTAGTCCAAAAAGCTTTACATTTATCAAATAATCGACACATCAATTCAAAAACACATGTCGTTTTAAAAACTTTTAAAGCGCAATAACAGTTGCAACACATCTTTTATTTATGAAAATACTTTCAAATAAAATCTGGATACTCTTTGTTATCCTATCAGTTCAAATTCTTTTTTCTCAGGAAAAAGTTGTTATTTTCGCCATCAATGATCCACACGGAAGTATTGAAAATTTCTCAAAAATCAAACCTCTGATTGCGGCAGAAAAAAAGAAAAATAACCCGGTTTACTTTGTAAGTGCTGGTGATTTATTTTCTGGAAATCCTTTTGTAGATTTTGCTGAAGAAAAAGGCTTCCCGATGATTGACCTACTCAATAAAACTCATTTAGACATTACAGTGCTTGGAAACCATGAATTTGACTATGGACAAAGTATTTTAAACAAACGAATTGCCCAAGCTAATTTCCCATTTATCTGCGACAATATATCTGGAGGAAGCGATGAACTAAAAAAAATGGAAGGTTATAAAATCATTACAAAAAAAGGAATATCCATTGCTTTTGTAGGAGTCATTGAAACCAGTAGTCCAAATGGGAAACCATTGACACATCCAAAAAAACTTACAGGTCTTGAATTTACCGATGCCATGGAAAGTTTTCCAAAGTTCAAAAATTTTAAAGCATCGAAGGATGTAGATCTTCTTGTCGCGTTGACTCATTACGGGAGTAATAACGATGAAAAAGTGGTCGAAAATTTTGGCTTTATTGACCTCGTTATTGGAGGACATAACAACCAAGAATACGGCAAATCATACAAGGATGCCTTTATGGTAATGTCTGGGAAAAGACTCGAAAAAATATCCAAAACAACGCTGACCATTACCGATAAAAAAATTACGGACTTCAAATTTGAATTGATTGACCTTTCAAATCCACAACTTAAAAAAGATACTGAAATTGAAGCAATTGTCAAAAGCTACATTACAAGACCGGAGTTTTTTGAAAAAATTGGATCCTCTGCTGTGACTCACAATCGCAACGAAACCGCTTGTTTTTACACTGATGCACTGCGTTCAGTATCAGGAGCTGATATCGTGCTTCAAAATATGGGAGGTGTTAGAAATATTCTCAAACAAGGAGACATTACTCCTTTTACTATCTATTCTATCGATCCTTTTGGAAACGGTTTTGACACTTTTGAAATGCGAGTTTCTGAACTTAAAAAATTCTTAGAAAACTACGAAGACACTTACAGTCTCTCAACTGAATTAAGGATTGAAAAAAAATGGGGTGAATTTTGCATTATTAAAAACGGAAAAAAACTTAAAAACAATGCCACAGTAACCTTGAGCTTGAATGACTATATATCCAAAGTAAACGAACGATTTTTTGAAAAACCAGTAGTTTCTTATCCCAAAACTACCGCAGAATACCTTATACAGTATATCAAACAACTCAAAAACAAACCCGTAAACTACAAAAACTGCTTGCACAGAGAACCTGCATACAAGGAAGAGTAATCATTAAATTTATGAGATTTTCTCTGTTCTAAATAACTTATATTTAAAAAAAAGCATCAAGTACAGTAGAGAAAATTGTGTATTTTTGAAACACAATAAAAGAATTTTTTAAAGCTCATGTTATTGAAAATTCATCTTCCAAAAACGTTTGAAAAAAACAAAAAACATATATTCTATCTTGTTACTTATCCTAATCACAGTAGGATGTAGTGAAGAAACCTATGAACTTTGGATTGACAATCCAAGTACTCAAGACCTCAATATCTCTGTAAACGATTCAAATTACGTAATTTTCGGATTTGATATGTTGGTTTTAGAATTAAAAGAAGGCAACTACCTTTTTAGAGGAAACAACGAAAATAACAGCTTAAATTTTTCTCAAGTTCAAACAATCAACTCTGATGGAATTTTAAATCCAACTTTGCAAACATATGTATTATGGACAGATGTCTATGGCACAACAGAACTAAAACTTAGAGCCCGGACAGATACCATCAATGGACACAAATACAAACACCTTAAACTTGAACGACTCGATGGTTTTTTTATCCCTAAAAAATGGGACTATAGTTTGTTTGAAGATTGGAAAAAGCAATTGAACTACCACAGTATATCTTATATAGAAAAGTCAAAAATATACAGATTAAAAGACTTTGAAAAAACTTGGGGATTTCAAAACGAAACAGATGATGCAAGTCTAACTTTGCAGAAAATCAACAACAAATTACAGCAACTAAAAAAGCAATTGAAAACACTCATTGATGCAAAATAAAAACTCCCTTTTGAGAGGAAGTTACCTTTCGCTGTGCATACTATTACTTCTCTTTGGGTACACCATTGCGTATGAACATTTGCCATGGCTATCTGAAAACTTCAAACAAATTGACATCATCCCTTTGGAGAAAAAAAAATTGATACGAAATACAACTAAGTATCAAATAAATGCATTACAAAATCGAAAACAACAACTACAAAAACTCAAAATAAAACGAGAAAAAGACAGTATTCAAATTGTCAATACTAGAATCAAACACAGAAAGGAATTTCATAATTTCTTTCAAGCTTTGTATACTTTGCATACCACAAAAAAAGGAAACTGTCGTATTGCGTATTACGGAGACTCTATGATTGAAGGTGATTTGATGACCATGACACTTCGTCGTGCACTTCAAGATAAATTTGGTGGAAAAGGAATTGGATTTTTACCCTTAGCCTCTGATGCTAGTAGATTTCGAAGCAACATCAAACATACGTTTTCAGACAATTGGATAAAAAAAACACTGCTTCAAAAATTAGATAGTACTGAACAAGTAGGTATTGCAGGAGAAATCTATTACAGTGATAGTACAGGCATTGCAAGTGAGTTGAATTACGAAACCCAAAAATACAAACACCTCAAAACCTTTCCTGAAACAAAATTGTTTTACGGGATGAATACTAAAGTTGACAGTACTGCTATACTCACTTGTAACCAAATAAATTATCCTCTTTACTCCCAAAGTGAAATCAACACATTGTTACTACTAGATAAGGATACAACTCAATTGAATTTGTTGTTTAAAAACACAAATAACATCCCTTTCTTTGGTATTTCTTCTGCGTCTAAAAACGGTGTACATTTAGATAATTTTGCTATACGTGGTAATTCGGGAGCTACGCTGAATAAAATCAGTAGTAAGATGCTTCAGTATTTTAACAAAGAAATGCAATACGACTTGATTGTGCTGCAATTCGGAATCAATGTCGCAAGTGGTTATGGTAATTTTAATTGGTATGAAAATCGCATCAAAAAAATCATTCGTCACTTTAAAAACAACATTCCAAATGCCTCCGTTTTGGTAATAAGCGCACCAGATATTAGCTGGAAAGATGAAACGGGAGTTTTAAAAACTAACCCTTCTATTCCGGCAATTGTAAAAGCACAAGAGACAGCTGCTAACGCTATGGATGCAGCATTTTTCAATTTATATGAAGCCATGGGAGGAGAAAATAGTATGGTGCAGTGGGTAGATTCTTTGGGGTACGCCAATAAAGATTATACGCATTTTAACTACAAGGGTGCGAAATTTGCGGCTGAAAAAATACACGCATATCTTATGCAGCATTTTAAAGACTTTAAAAACTATAGACCTTGAAACAAATACTCTATTTTATAATTTGCCTTACCTGTTTTAATGAGCAAATAATCAGTCAAAAATTGTTAAAAGTAGCTGAAGTTGAAAAGTTAGCAGAAAACTACAACATTGACCTTAACAATCCAGAATCTTTATCACCTTTTTTAAAAAAACTTAAAGAACAAGAAAATAATAAAAATCAAAAAATACGTATCGTTCACATTGGAGATTCACATCTTCAAGCCGGGTATTTGACTCATCATTTAAAAACCAAACTACAGTCAAAATTTGGCAATGCAGGGATGGGCATGGTTTTCCCTTACAAAGTAGCACATACCAACGGACCTAGTGACAGCTACTCTTTTAGCAATGTCACATGGTCTAGCACCAGAAACGTCTATAAAAATATGCAAACAGGTATTTCAGGACATCGTATTTGCACCAAACAAACTAATTCCATCTTAAAAATGGCAGTAAACTCAAAAAACGAGTTAGATTATGCCTTTGATAAAATTACCTTATTCCACCCTCGAAAAAACAATTTTACATTTGAATTGTCAACTGCAGAAGATCGAGATGTGATAGAAAATGCAAGCCACAGCACAAAAACTGTCTATTACAAAGTCAAAAGCGGAGACAACCTCTGGCATATCTCGAGAAAATTTAAAACATCTGTAACTGCATTGCAAAAATTAAACGCGCTCAAAACAGACCGTATCAAAGTAGGTCAAAAATTAAAAGTCAGAAAGAAACAACAATGGACAGAAAAGATTCCTTCTTCTGCTTTTTCACCTCTTGATTATCAAATACAAAAAGAAGACACCCATTCAGTGATACGACTTACTGAACCTGTGGAATATATTTTTTTCAACTCGCTTCAAAACACAGCCTCTAAACCCATAGAAATAGACGGTATGCTATTGGAAAACACACTCAATAATGGAATACTTTACAACACTATTGGGGTCAACGGAGCCATGTTTTCGAATTACAACGACTCTAATTACTTTTTTGAACAACTACCCATTTTACAAGCAGACCTAATTGTTATCTCTTTGGGTACCAATGAAATTTCTAATAATAAAAAAGACATAGTTGAGGATTTACAACTACTTTGTCAAAACCTAAAACAAACACTCGGCGAAAAAATTCCAATTCTAATTACTTCTCCCTATGACTATAGAAAAAATGAAGCCCGCGCTGCAATTACAAGCAAAGAAATAATTGACTTTGTAACGCAAAAAAACTATCCTCACATAGACTTACACAAAAGTTTAGGAGGTAAAAATAGTATGCGAAGACTACAACAAAGAAAATTAGCTCAAAAAGATGGAGTACACTTAACGGCCAATGGTTATTATCTTGTTGGAGAATTGATATACAAAGCTTTGATTCAAGCATACAACACCTTTGAAAATGAATGATCTCCAAAACTATTTCTTATACAATCCAAAAGCACCTTTGTTATTTAACAGTGGTTTGTTTTTATTTCTGTTTTCAATATTTATATTCGTCTTTGCTCTCTTAGAAAAACCCAAAAAACTTCGCAACATATGGACCGTAGCTTTTTCTTTGTTTTTCTATTACAAATCAAGTGGATACTATTTTTGGATCTTAATGGCCTCAACCATCGTTGACTATTATTTAGGAATTCTTATCCATCAAACCACAACTAAAAAACATAAAAAAAGATTTCTATTTCTAAGTATTTGTAGCAATCTAGGATTGCTAGCCTATTTCAAATACACTAATTTTTTTATTGACATATTGAATAGTTTTGGCTCCGATATAGAAGCTTTAGACATTTTCTTACCGGTAGGAATTTCTTTTTATACCTTTCAAACACTAAGTTATTCCATAGACGTATACCGAGGCAACATAGAACCTGAACGAGACTTCTGGAATTTTAGTTTTTATGTTACCTTTTTTCCCCAATTGGTAGCAGGTCCAATCGTAAGGGCTGTTGACTTTTTACCGCAATTACACAAAACCCTAAAAGTAAGCCGTGAAGATTTTGGAAAAGCGGTGTTTCTTATTGGAAATGGACTCTTCAAGAAAGCTATCATTTCAGACTATATCAGCTCAAATTTTGTGGATCGTATTTTTGAAAACCCATCCCTCTACAGCGGTATCGAAAATATATTTGGCATCTATGGCTATACCTTACAAATCTACTGTGATTTTTCTGGATATTCGGATATGGCGATTGGGATTGCCTTGTTATTAGGCTTTCGTTTGCCCGACAATTTCAAGCATCCCTATATGGCAACTTCTATAACAGAGTTTTGGAGAAGATGGCATATTTCACTTTCATTTTGGCTCAGAGACTACCTGTATATTTCATTGGGTGGAAATAGGAAAGGTGTCATTAAGACCTATAGAAATTTAATGCTTACTATGCTATTAGGTGGACTATGGCACGGGGCTCATTGGAAGTTTGTGTTGTGGGGAGCATTGCACGGAACAGCACTTTGTTTAGAAAAATTTTTTATGAAATATGTGTCATACCAAAAGAACTTACTTACAAAAAGCATAAGTTGGGTACTCACTTTCCATTGTATCGCTTTTGCTTGGATATTTTTTAGAGTCGATAGCTATACAAAAGCAATAGAAATATTGAAAAACATTGCTAACAACACAAATTTTAGTCAAGGATTCGAAGTGATTGCAGCTTATCAATACATTTTCATTGCCATTGGGATAGGATATATATTACACTTCAACAGTCAAAAAATAATTTCCTTTTATAAAAAAAGCATCACAGATCTTCCAACAGTATTGAAAGCATTGTATTTGACGCTGATCATCTGGCTAAGTGTTCAGGTGTCAAATGCTGATGTAATTCCCTTTATTTATTTTCAATTTTAGACGAATTTAAATTTACATTTATTTCAAGAAAATTTTACATTTGTAGCGCTTTTGAATAAATTTTAGAGTCAGATCAGCTAAAAATGAGATTAAAAACACACAAACAGTCACTTTTACAAATTTTACTGCTTTGCATTACGAGTGTTTACTATACTCTTTTGGGGCAATCAAAAGACAACTTTGAGAACCAAGAAATCTGGACATATTTTTATCCCCAAATTGAACTTAACAAAAAGACTGAGTTTATAGGTGATCTTGGATACCGTATTCAAGTAGAAAACCCAGAGGATTTTAGTACTTATTTCCGACCATCATGGGCTTATAAACCCAGTAAAAAATTGACCTTGATGGGAGGTTTGGGGATTTTTCATAAGAACAAAATTAAAAACAAAGTTGAAAAAACTGAAATTAGACCTTGGCAAGGTGTTGAAATCAAAAATTCTTTACTTGGTATTTTTAAACTCCAACACTTATTTCGAACAGAAGAGCGATTTACCTTTAAAGATAGAAGCAATCAATCAGAGTTCAAAGCTAGACTTCGCTATAAATTGTCAGGAAAATTCTCCTCACTTTCAAACTCAAAATGGAACATCCCTTTCTATGGAGAATTATTTTGGCCTACAAGAGAGCTCTTTAAAAACCCATATCATAATCAATTTCGATCGGGAGTTGGAATAAGTTATTCTGACAAAAACTGGAAATTGCAAATGACATACAATTGGCATTTGTCTTCATCCAATCCACTTGAGGATCTCTCCTATCAGTTCAACTCTACGCAAATAAAATTAACAAGAAATTGGTCTAGAAAATAAGAAGCCAACCTATACAATTTAAAAAACAAAACACTATGAAATATCGTCTATGTCTCTTATTGTGGAGTATTGTAACTATCACTATTGGACAAGAATCAAAGACTTCAAATAGTTACCAATCCGATTGGAATTCTTTGACGAATTACAATGCTCCAGAATGGTATGAAGATGCCAAATTGGGCTTTTGGGTGCACTGGGGAGTATATTCTATCCCAGCATTTGCAGGTGACCACGCCTCAGAATGGTACGGACGTTGGATGTACAGTCAAGATGGACAGTCCGGCAAAAAAAATAGAGGTTTCAAACACCACCAACACCATCTAAAAAACTACGGTGATCCATCAAAATTTGGCTATAAAGATTTTATCCCTATGTTTAAAGCAGAGAAATTCAATGCAACAACCTGGGCAGATCTTTGTGTAGAAGGAGGTGCCAAATTCTTTACCATGATGGCAACCCACCACGATGCCTTTTGTATGTGGGATACCAAACTCTCTAAATGGAATTCTGTGAACATGGGTCCTAAAAAAGATCTTGTAGGAGAAATCGCTAGTGCTGTTAGAAAACGTGGACTGCATTTCGGGGTATCCAATCACTCGGCTTGGAACTTTCAATTCTTTGAATACAATCACAAAAATGGTTATGACGCTAAAGACATAGCCTATCAAGACCTGTACGGAAACCCAAATTTTGAAGGAAAAAAGGCCGTAGCAAGTAAACGCGATATCGATCGTTGGCTCGCAAGAACCATCGAATTATGTGACTTGTACCAACCCGACCTATACTATTTTGATTGGGGATTTAGAAAACCAGGATTCGAACAAGGACGTAAAACCTTTGGTGCTCACTACTACAACAAAGGAATCGAATGGGGTGGAAAAATGGGAGCTCCAAACGTGGTACTTAATTACAAAAGCAACCTATACCCAAAAGGATCTGCTGTAAAAGACATTGAAAGGGGACGTATGACAGAGATTGCAGACATGGTATGGCAGACAGACGATTGTGTGTATGACGGACATACCTGGGGCTATGTACCCAACCTTCAAATCAAACCTACCAATCGAATTGTCGATGAACTGATTGATATTGTTAGTAAAAGAGGGGTGCTGATGTTGTCTTTTGCTCCAAAAGCAGACGGCTCTTTCCCAAAAGAACAAAAGACACTGATCAAAGAATTAGGAGGGTGGTTGAAAACCTGTGGTGCTGCTATCTATGCTACCCGACCTTGGGAAATATACGGAGAAGGCCCAGCTATCAAGAAAAAATTAGCCTATGATGGAAAGGCTGAAAAACACGATATCAATGGGATTGGCTATACCGCCCAAGACATTCGTTATACTAGAAACAAAGCAAACAATACCCTATATGCAATTGCGTTAGACTGGCCAGAAGAAAAACTCGTTATCACATCATTGGCAGAATTAGATTTGAAAAGCCTTTTCTCTGTAAACTTAATGGGCAGTACCCAAAAATTAAAATGGAAACAAACAAGTAAAGGTCTTGTGATTTCACTTCCTAAAAAACCCGATTACGACCATGCATACCCAATTGAATTGGTCTTTAAAGACAAAATACCAACTATAAAACCCACTAAGTAAAGTATGAACGAACAAAAATAACAAAAACTTGGTGGTACTTCTGCAATTATTGAAGGCATCATATACATAATAGCCTTTGTTTTTTATGGGGGAGTAGTTGTGTATCCTGATTCAAATGCGAGTGCCATCGAGAGACTTAATTTTTTAAAAAGAAAATCAACTGATTTTTTCGTTATTGACTTTTAGTAGCTATATTTTATATAGAACGTGCCTTAAAAGCCATAAATACGAGTTCAAATACAACAATAAAATCTTTTGGAAAGGACTCAATGCTAACAAACTAAAGTACCACAGAAACAAATTAGAAAATCTACTAAATCATTACCAAAACAACAATAAATTTGAGATAGAAAGAAGGATAAAAAATAAGATTGAAGAACTTGCCAATCCTCCAAAATCAAAAAACCTACCGAATTAACACTTTATATATAGTGGTAATATGGTAGGTAATATATTTTAAATAAGAAGTGATATTAAATATCAATTAATATAAACACTCCATAATTAATGTAACTCTCGGTAAAATCAAAAATCTACTGATGATAAACACTAATAAAACCTAGAGATAATCTCTTCCAACTGACAAAAGATTAATTAAAAGTTTCTCGAAGAATTACCACAACCTTTAGCACTTATTTTAAAATCAACTTAACTTATTAGTGACAACAGTGTTTGTACCATAAAAACATTAAAAGAGAAGGGTTTAGGTTAATTATAAGTTTTCAGATTTGAATAGTATCTAAACAAAAAAGCCCTCCATTAAGGAAGGCTTTGTAAGTTTTATGATGAACCTTAGTACAACACTTTCTGTCTATGAGTTCGTCCTTCTTCGTTTTTAGCAACAACAATATAGATTCCTCTTTTAAGGTTACTGTTAGCTACTTTTTTTCCTTCAACAGTATAAACTTCAAAACTAATATTGTTAAGATTTGCTTTTATTTCTCCGTTATCTGTAAATAGGATCAAATCATCAAAATAATTACTTGCACTACTTAAAGTAGAATTTTCTATAATTTTATCTGAAGTAAAGTAAGATGACCAACCTTTGCTAAAATAATTTGATTTAAAATCTATTGGAACTATTAATTCTGCATTTGCATTAATTCCAATAAAGGCCCATGTGCCAAGTGTTGCAGGAGTTTGAGCTAAAGAAACAACTCTTATTAAACTTGTACAACCCTCAAAAGCATATTTACCAATTGAAGTAACAGATTCAGGTATGGTAATACTTGTTAAATTTGTACATCTTCTAAAAACATAATCGCCTAAAGAAGTAACAGAGTCAGATATACTAACACTTGTTAAACTTGAACAAAGACCAAAAGCATCATCACCAATAGAAGTAATAGATTCAGGTATAGTAATACTTATTAAGCTTGTACAATATCTAAAAGCTCTCTCTCCAATAGAAGTTATGGAATAAGATTTACCGTTATGATCTAAATTAGTAAGGTTTATATCTCCTGTTGGCCTGTTAGTTGTATTTTCTATTACTTTAACCTCATTTGGGCTCTCAGATGTAATTTCATATTTAACATTGTTACTGTCTGTAAATGTAGTGCCTACTTGAGCAAAGTTTGTAAGGGGCATTAAAAACAAAATTAATGGGTAGAGTTTTTTCATAATATTTTTCTTAAATGAATTTTTTTTGAGCACGGAAATAACAAACAAAATTGTTTCACAAAAATAAATCTATACTTTCAAATTGATATGTGGCTTTATTTTAGTTGGTATTATTTGTTAAATAAGACGTGATATTAAATATCAATTAATATAAACACTCCATAATTAATGTAACTCTCGGTAAAATCAAAAATCTACTGAAGATAAACACTAATAAAACCTAGAGGTATTCTCTTCCAAGTGACAAAAGATTAATTAAATAGTAAATTATTTTTCAGAAGTGATTTAGATTGTTAAAATACTGTCGTTAATGTTTGTTAAAAAGTGTTTTTGGGTTAGTTATTTCTCTCTGTTTTTTGAAGTCGTTGTCAAATGGTTGTCAAAAGAGCAAAAAAAAATCCGCAACATTGTTGAAAATCAACTTGTTACGGATTAATTAAGTACTCGAGATGGGACTTGAACCCATACGGACCTTACAGTCCACTGGATTTTAAGTCCAGCGTGTCTACCAATTCCACCACTCGAGCATTGGTATGTATGTTATAGAGCGAAAGACGAGATTTGAACTCGCGACCCTCACCTTGGCAAGGTGATGCTCTACCCCTGAGCTACTTTCGCAGTCTTGTTTTTAAAGAACGATGCATTTCGTTTCCCAAATGCGAGTGCAAATATACAACGAAATTCAACATAAAAAAGCATTTTCAATATTTTTTTAAAAAAAAAGATGGGTTTTTGTTTGCTCTTTTTTTTGATTTTACTTTAAGTTTTTGTCAGTGAGTGATTTAAATACATGTGACATTTTTCTTTTTTTAAGATGAATTTTTAAAAGTTACGTGTTCATGCTCATTTAGTAGGTTAACATAGGTATCTATTTTATATATTTTAGTGTACAATACATAATAATGGAATATATTTGCAAAAAATTAGTCTTTCATGCGTAAAACGATTGATGATATCGAAATAAATAAAGAAGTGTACACGATTAGTGGTGACTTCAAGCAACTTACCAAGGTTGGTTTGTCATTGAGTGTGGTATTTTCATCAGTAGCGGGATATCTTTTGGCAGCCGACGAGGTTTCTTATTCGGTATTGCTCTTGTTGAGTATCGGAGGTTTTTTGATGGTTGGAGCCTCTAACGCTTTCAATCAAATTATAGAACGAAAAACGGACTCCTTGATGCAACGTACTAAAAATAGACCTTTGGCAACAGGACGTATGTCTGTTACCATGGCAATGGTTGTAGCTATATCTTTTACAGTATTGGGAATTGGGATTTTATACGCCATTAACCCAAAGAGTGCACTTTTTGGTGCGATTTCTATATTTTTATACACCTGTGTATACACTCCTTTAAAACCAGTAACTCCATTGTGTGTATTTGTAGGTGCTTTTCCGGGTGCGATTCCGTTCATGTTGGGGTGGGTAGCGGCGACTAATTCCTTTGGAAAAGAGGCAGGGTTGTTGTTCTTGATTCAGTTTTTTTGGCAGTTTCCTCATTTTTGGGCCATTGGTTGGTTGCAAGATGAAGAATACAAAAAAGCAGGGTTCAACATGTTGCCGATGGGGCAAAAGAACAATGCAGCTGTCAAGCAAATTATATTGTATACTTTCTTGATGATTTTGGTGTCAATAGCTCCCGTATTTAAATTATCAGGTGCTTTTTATATATATCCTTTGACTGCTTTTGTTGTTTTTTTATTAGGTTCAGTGATGCTGTTTTATGCAATCAAGCTCCTAAAGGATCATAGTAAAATTGCTGCTAGAAAACTTATGTTGGCCAGTGTTTTTTATATCACTGTGGCACAAATAATATATGTTGTAGATAAATTTCTACACTAAACAATTAATATACTCTCAGAAATGAAAGAAGGATTAGATTTAGAATTACAACAAGGAAAAAGAAAGGCAGCAAAGCCTATGATGTGGATTTCTATGGTAAGTATGACCATGATGTTTGCAGGACTTACAAGTGCTTATGTGATCAGTAGCAGTCGTGAAGACTGGGTGAGTTTCGATTTACCACAAGCGTTTGTGATTAGTTCTGTGTGTATTGTGTTGAGTAGCTTTACTTTTTTTATAGCAAAACAATTCTTAAAAAAAGACGACCAAAAATTGACCCGACTTTTTTTAATGGCTACCCTTTTTTTGGGCCTGGCATTTGTATATGAACAGTATCAAGGTTTCTTACAATTAAAACAAATGGGCTTGTATTTTACAGGGCCCAATAGTGAGGTGTCTTCATCGATGTTGATGGTTATTGTTTTTGCCCATGTTTTACACGTTGCTGCAGGGGTTGTTTGCTTGTTGGTAGTCGTGTTAAAACAGTTTTTAAATCGCTATAATTCCAAAGATATGCTCGGTTTTGAATTGGCTGCTATCTTTTGGCATTTTGTAGACTTATTATGGATAGGCTTATTTTTGTTTTTCTATTTTAATACTTGATTTAAATTCTTATTTTTGCAATCGAAAAGACAAAATAAACTAAATATATAAGATTTTATGGAAGCAAATATTGCTGAAAATTCAAACGAAAAAACTTGGGACGGTGGTTCAGTTAGACCAATGGGAGCAAGTTACGGTAAAATGATGATGTGGTTTTTCATCGTTTCTGATGCCTTGACCTTTTCGGGTTTCTTGGCAGCCTACGGATTGACCCGTTTCAAATTTATCGACGTTTGGCCAATTGCTGATGAGGTGTTTACTCACTTCCCTTTTATGCATGGTGTACACGCTCCTATGTACTATGTTGCTTTGATGACTTTTATTTTGATCTTCTCTTCTGTAACTATGGTTTTGGCTGTAGATGCAGGACATCAGATGGATAGAAAGAAAGTGACTTTTTATATGTTTCTGACCATCATCGGTGGTTTGGTTTTTGTAGGTTCTCAAGCTTGGGAATGGAAAAACTTTATCAATGGATCTTACGGTGCAGTGCAGTTAAACGATGGTAAAATTGTTCAGTTTACCAAAGATGGACACCAGATAGCCTTGGCAGATTTTGTTGTTGAAGGACCGAAAGTAGCCGTAGATCATACTAGAAACAATGGATTGTGGTTTGAGGAAGGTCAAAAGGTAACTACATACACAGTAGATGAGGTAGTTGCTTCTTTCAAAGCAAACCCTTCTGTAAACCTTAGAATTGAAAAAATCAACCCAGAAACAAAACAAAAAGTTATCGTTTCTAGAGAAGAAGGTCTTAAGTTTTTAAGTAGAGCTTCTAGAGTAGTAGAGGGAGCTAACCTTGAAGTAAATGAGTACGGAAGTAGTCAATTTGCGGATTTCTTCTTTTTTATCACAGGTTTCCACGGTTTTCACGTGATTTCAGGAATTGTATTAAATATCATCATCTTCTTTAACGTATTGATCGGAACTTACGAGAGAAGAGGTCACTATGAGATGGTTGAGAAAGTTGGATTGTACTGGCACTTTGTAGATTTAGTTTGGGTATTTGTATTTACATTCTTCTACTTAGTTTAATTTATAATCAGAAAAAACAGGTCATTTTTAAGACTTGCAATTAAAAATATTATGGGACAACACGCATCACACAAAGCATTAATTTGGAAAGTTTTTACAATCCTTTCTGTCATTACAATAGTTGAGGTTGTATTGGGTATATTTAAGCCTGACTTTATGTTCAAAACTCAGTTTTTTGGAACATCAATCTTAAATCACACATTCTTGATCTTGACGATTGTAAAAGCATACTACATTATGTGGTACTTCATGCACTTAGCGGATGAAAAGAAAAACTTTATGTACTCAATCGTAATTCCATTGGTAATATTGATTCCTTACTTGGCTTCATTGTTATTGATTGAAGGAGGGTACTTATACGATACATTAGCTCCTTTGGTAAATTGGAAATACTAATCGTATTGAAATGAATTTAAAAAGGTGGTTTGTCCACCTTTTTTTTGATAGCTACCCCACTATTTTATTAAATTAAATATGAGCACACAGATGGAAACAAATCAGACTAAAAAATACGCAGTTCTCTTTGCTACTTTTATTGTGCCGCTTTTGTTTTTTCTGTTTTTGGCATCGGGTAAAGTCAATTTTGAAAAATTACCCACTTTGACAGAGCGAGTTATGGAGTTGCCGACAAACGATTCCAAAACTGCTTTTTTCGGGAAAGTATCTGTGGTTTCTTTTGTGGGTAATAATCCATCTTTACAAAAGTTTCAAGAGACTTTAAACTTGTACCAAGTAATATATAAGTATGCTTCCAAATACAAGAACTTTCAAATAGTAACTTTAGTTCCGTCACATAAAGATTCAATTATTCCTACTTTTAAAAAAGAATTGCAAAAGGTAGGTGGTACTAGTATTCCAAAATGGCATTTCGTATCTTTACCAGAGGCTAGCACACAAAACCTATTGAGTAGTTTTGAAACCAATGCTGTCTTCGATAAGCAGAGTGGGGTCGCAGAGGTTTATATAGTTGACGAAACACTTAACTTAAGAGGAAGAACTGATGATGAAGATACTGAAACGGGAATCTTATTTGGGTACAATACCGCCTCTGTATCTGTCCTAAAAAATAAATTACGAGATGATTTAGATGTGGTTTTTTATGAATCCATCTATGCTGTTAAAGAAGTAGAAAATGAATAAAAACAACTATTCTTATGTAGGGATCGCTTTTGTGATTCTCGTTTTTGGAATTTGGGTAACCAACGAATATGCTTCTCGTTCAGAAGTAAAGCCATTGGTAACTTTCGAAAAAGTGCCTTCGTTTTCTTTTACCAATCAAAATGGTGTTACTATTACCAATGAAGACTTTAAAGGAAAAGTACATGTAGTTGAATTTTTCTTTACTAGCTGTCCAACGATTTGCCCTGTGATGACACAAAACACGGTTTTATTACAGCACAAGTTCAACGGGAATCCTAATTTTGCAGTAGCTTCTATTTCAATAAATCCGGAGAATGACACACCAGAAGTTTTAAAGGCTTATGCAAAAGAAAAAGGAGCCACTATGGATAATTGGCATTTTTTGACCGGAGATAGTGATGTTATTTTTGATTTTTCAAACAATGGATTTAAACTATACGCTGGTGCTAATGGACAGGCGCCTGGAGGTTTTGAACACTCTGGTTTGTTTGCTTTGGTGGACAAAGAAGGATACATTCGTTCACGAACGGTTCGAATGGGTGAAAATGAAAACCCAATAAAATTCTACGATGGCTTGGATAAAAAAGCGATCGAAATGCTCAAGGAAGACATACAAATACTCTTAGATTTATAACACTATGGAAGCATCAAAGTACAACAAGTTTATCGTCATTTTATCAATAGCAATTCCTTTGGCTGTTGCAGCTCTTTTTGGAATTCGTATCGATCTTGAATTGCCTGTTTTTTTACCGCCTATTTACGCTACAATCAATGCCATTACAGCGGTATTGCTTCTTTGTGCAGTTATAGCAATCAAACAAGGAAAAACTGGCTTACATGAATTACTAGTAAAGATTTCTATTGCTTGTTCTGTTGTGTTTTTAGTGTTGTATGTGTTGTATCATATGACGTCAGATTCAACTCCTTTTGGGGGTGAAGGTTGGGTAAGGTCTTTGTATTTCTTTATATTGATATCACATATATTATTATCGATAGCAGTGATACCTTTTGTTTTAATCACCTACGTAAGAGCCATTACAAATAATATAGAACTGCATAGAAAGATTGCTAAATATACCTTTCCATTGTGGATGTATGTTGCGGTTACAGGAGTGATTGTGTACTTTATGATTTCCCCTTACTACGTATAATCTTTATTGATTTTTGTATTTTTGTAAAAAGAAAACATGTTGAAATATTCAGTATTATTTTTTTTGTTGATATCTCAAATGAGTACTTTCGCACAGTGTGCCATGTGTAAAGCTGTGGTTGAAAGTGGAGAGCAAGGTATGGCAGAAGGAGTCAATGATGGTATTGTATATTTGATGATTTTCCCATATATCTTGGTAGGTATTCTAGGGTATGCTTTGTACCGAATCCGTTTAAAAAAAACATCCTAAAGTTTAAATTATATGTCACAGTTAGGGCTTGGGATGGCTGCATTGGGTAGGCCAGAGTACATCAACATCAGAACCCAGCCAGTTGTGGATACTTCTATAAACGGATTTAAAGACAACAGCTTTAAGGTGTTGGATGCTGCTTATGCACATGGGGTCCGCTTTTTTGATACGGCTCCTTCCTATGGAAAAGGAGAGACTTTTCTGAAAGAATGGAATTCTTCAAGAAATTATCCTGATGTGGCTTTGTCCACCAAATGGGGGTATACCTACGTTGCGGATTGGAATTTGGGTTATAAAGGAGCACATGAAATCAAAGAACATAGCCTCGAAAAACTCAAGGAGCAATGGACTTTTTCCCAAAAATTACTACCCAATTTAAAAGTGTATCAAATACATTCTGCTACTTTTGAGAGTGCAGTTCTCGAAAACGAAGCAGTGCTTGACACTTTGTTTTACATTAAGAAGTCAACAGGTTTAAAAATTGGTTTGACTGTCAGTGGCGTTTCACAAAAAGCTATTTTAGAAGCTGCTTTTACTTTAAAAAGAGAAGGAGAATTGCTGTTTGATACTTATCAACTCACCTTCAACATTTTCGAGCAAAGTACTGCCTCGATTGTGGAAAAAATCAAAGCCGCTGGAAAGTTTGTAATAGTAAAAGAGGGGCTTGCCAATGGTCGCATATTTCTTCCAAATCCTGCCTCAAAATTACTTCAGGAACTCGCAAATTATTACAATGTAGGTGTGGATGCCATCGCTTTAAGGTATTGTATGGATGCGCTAAAATCCGACATCGTTTTGAGCGGTGCTTTTTCAAAAGAACAATTGCTACAAAACTTAAAGGCAAACGAATTCAGGCTAGCTGATAATGAAATCGAACTTCTTTCAGAATATTGTGTTCCTGAAGATGATTATTGGTCTCAAAGAACCAAAATGTCTTGGCACTAGCTATATGAACACAAAGCCGCTATCTCATATTTAAGGTAGCGGCTTTGTTGTTGAATGAATTTAGAATCAACCCAATAGACCAGCTCTTTTAAGTAGAGCATCAGGACTCGGTTTTTTACCTCTAAATTGTATATAGAGGTCCATTGGCTTTTGCGTACCTCCTTGAGATAAAACAGTATCCTTGAACGCTTTTCCAATCTCTTTGTTTAAAATTCCATTTTCTTTAAAGTGTTCAAAAGCATCAGCGTCTAGTACTTCTGCCCATTTGTATGAATAATATCCAGCGGAATAACCACCTTGGAAGATGTGGGAGAAAGAAGTGCTCATGCAGTTTTCGGCAACATCAGGGTACAATTGAGTTTCTTTAAATGCTTCTGTTTCGAATTCTTTGACGTTTGCTATGTTTTCAGGAGAAGCTCCTGCATGCCAATTCATATCTAGGAGACCAAAGCTCAATTGACGCAAGGTTTGCATGCCTTCGTTAAAGGTAGCTGCTTCTTTGATCTTTTGCACCAATTCCATAGGGATGCTTTCCCCTGTCTCATAATGCTTGGCAAACAAGTTTAAAACTTCTTCTTCATAACACCAATTTTCAAAGATTTGACTAGGAAGTTCTACAAAGTCCCAAGAAACACTTGTTCCTGACAAGCTAGAGAACGTAGTGTTGGCTAACATTCCGTGCAATCCATGCCCAAATTCATGAAACAAGGTAGTGACCTCATTGAAAGTTAGTAATGAGGGTTTTGTTTTTGTAGGTTTGGTAAAGTTACAGACGTTAGAGATATGAGGTCTACTATTTACACCGTTTCTGATGTACTGGCTTTTGTAAGAGGTCATCCAAGCACCGTTGCGTTTTCCAGGTCTAGGGAAAAAGTCTGCATAGAATATAGCGACGTAGTTGTTGTCTTCATCACTAACCTTATAAGTCGTTACATCCTCGTGATAGGTGTCTA
>JBMZVD010000008.1:0-41782 GCA_049625305.1 Flavicella sp. | reverse complement strand
CTTACTGTCTCTTACAGATGAAAACAATACGAAACAGACTAAGAAATTGGTAATAACCAAATAATATTATAGAACAATGAGCGCACTACAACAACTATTAAAAACAAAGACAAATCGATTGTGTTCGGTTTATTTTTCTGCAGGTTTTCCTCAAAAAGATGATACGGTTACTATTATCAATGAATTGGATGCTAATGGTATTGATTTTATTGAAGTAGGAATGCCATATTCAGATCCTTTGGCTGACGGTGAAACCATACAATATAGTAGTTCTCAAGCTTTAAAAAATGGAATAAATTTAGACATCATATTTGACCAACTCATGACACTTCCAAATGATTTAAATACACCATTAGTATTGATGGGGTATTTGAATCAAGTATTGAAATACGGTGAAGAAAAGTTCTGTAAAAGATGTCAAGAATGTGGTATAGAAACCGTGATTCTTCCAGACTTACCGATGATAGAATACGAAGGCCATTACAAAGCCCTTTTTGCCAGCTATGGAATTTCTAATGTGTTTTTAATTACTCCACAAACCTCTGAAGAACGAATCAGAAAAATTGACGCGCTGTCAGATGCATTTATTTATGTAGTTGCTTCTTCTGCGATTACAGGAGCCAAAGGAGAGATATCGGAAGCTCAAATTGCATATTTTGAACGTATCAAATCTATGGGGCTTAAAAATCCATTGATAGTTGGTTTTGGAATTTCAAACAAGCTAACTTTTGATACGGTTTCTTCTTACATGAACGGTGCTATTATAGGTTCTGCGTTTATTAATTTCCTCGATAAAAATGGAGTTTCTAAAATTTCAGATTTTACCAGACAAATTTTAGGATAGCGAGTTCTAACACAAAGAAAATTAACGATAGCCATGTGCTTTTTATTTTAAAATCTTTCTTTTGTAGTAATATCCAATTAAGTCTTTTTAACTTTGCAACTCAATTGGTGAAGTATGTTAGACGGTATTCGAAGGTTTTTTATCAGTGCTGATTTTTATAAAAGCTTGACTTTTATATTGGCAGCGTTGGTTCCTATTCTTTTGAGTTATTATTGTTTTTCACAAGTAGAAATTGGATTTGCAATTGCATTGGGAGTATTTTACAATTCCCCAACTAATAGTCATGGGAGTGTAAAGCACAGAACTGTCGGGATGATGTATTCAATAGTTCTCACGACTACTGCCACAATAATTACGGGATTTGCAGCATCCCATATTTTAGTATTGCTTCCTGTATTGGCAACTTTAACCTTTGTGATTTCATATATTTCTGTCTTTGGGTTTCGTGCCTCTTTGGTATCTCTTGCGGGTATGTTGGCAGTCGTAATTAGTTTTGCCAATTCTTATGTAAATTTATCAGTCTTTGAATATGGTTTTTTTGTTTTTATCGGAGGTATTTGGTACCTAATAGTTTCGAGTGTCCTTAACTTTTTAAATCCTAAAATGTATATTGAAGAACTCCTGTCAGACACAATGCGATTGACTGGAAGTTATCTTGGAGTTCGAGCAGAACTTCTCAAAGGAGAGTTAGATAGAGATGTGCTGCAAACGAAACTTTTTGAGTGTCAATCTCAACTAAGTGAAAAACACGAAGCACTAAGAGAAGTGATTTTAAGTCAACGACAAAAGTCTGGTTTCTCTAATAGGATTCGTAGAAAATACTTGTTGTTTACCGAGTTAGTTGATATGTTTGAGCTGGCTATTGCAACCCCTATAGATTATAATAAAGTAACATCAATTTTTAAAAACAAACCCGAAACAATAGCACCATTTGTCGCTTTAATCGAGGCGATGGCTTCTCATTTAAATTATATCTCAAAAGTAATCATTCGTGACGAAAAAGTAAAGGGTAGTTCTGATATCAGAGCATTACTTAAGAAAATTCGACGTACGATAGATATTTTTAAGCAACATGAGCTTTCCGAAGTTTCCAATGACGGTTTTTATATATTGGTAAATCTTTTCGAATACCAAGCTGCGCAAGCGCAAAAATTGAATGCCATGGAAAGGGTTTTGAATGTTTTTACCAAAAACAACCATTTGAAAAAAGACTCTGAAGGAGACTTGAGATTCTTAACACCTCAAGATTATGGTCTTGAAAAGCTGAGAGAGAATTTTAGTATGAAATCCTCCATTTTTAGACATTCGCTCCGCTTGTCTATTGCGATGGTTGTTGGCTATTTGATGGGGTATCTATTGTCACTTCAAAACCCTTATTGGATTCTCATCACGATTTTGGTTATCATGCGGCCTAGTTATGGTCTGACTAAAAAGAGACTGCAACACCGTGTGCTTGGAACGCTAATAGGTGCAGCAATCGCCTTGTTTTTAGTATATACCATTCAAAACACTTTTGTTTTTGGAGTGTTGGCAGCACTTTCTCTTGTCTTAGCACTTTCTTTAGTACAATTAAATTATAGAACGTTTGCTATATTTCTGACGCTACACATTGTGTTTTTACATGCTGTATTCCACCCTGATGTTTTGAATGCCATTCAATATAGAATTACAGACACACTCTTGGGAGCTGGATTGGCGATGCTTTCAAACTTATTTTTGTTTCCATCCTGGGAGTTTATGACTATTGAAGATTCAATATCAAAAACCTTACAATCCAATGCAGGATACTTACAGCAGATTGAAAAAGTATATACTACAAAAAGTGATGATTATTCAGAGTACAAGCTATCGAGAAAGAGTGCTTTTTTGAATATAGGGGATTTGAATGCCGCTTTTCAAAGAATGACCCAAGAGCCAAAATCTCGACAAAAGTATTTCTCAGAAATTTACGATTTGGTGGTGCTTTCCAATACTTTTTTATCTTCACTAGCTTCTTTAGGTACTTTTATTCAAACACATGAAACAACTGCGATTTCATCATCTGTAAAGACCTTTGTTTCTAATATTTTAGAAAATATCAACAGTGCAACTTTGGTACTCCAAGGAAAACATATTCAAGAGAATAACAAAATGATAGATGTAGATGAGGCGGCTTTGGAACTCGAAAAAAAATACAAATCACTATCTCGAAATTTTGATAAAATATTACTGGACAATCCTAGTGAGGAAATAACTGCACTCTCTTTAGAATTACAAGAAGCTAAATTAGTCATAGAGCAAATGTCATATTTGTTGAGTTTGTCCAAAAGTCTGCTTCAAAAAATTACAGCCTACAAACAAGATTAATTGATAAGTATATGTACATAGCACCAAAATTGATACCTAATAATGTTTATAGTATCTTGATGAATGATTGGGATGAAGAGATTTCTGGACTGTTCATAGCAGAGGGGACACATTGGATTTTATTACATGACAATCCAAGTGATTTTGTAGTGGATGGATTTCGTTTTGTTCTTAAAAAAAATATTGACGAAATTATCGAAGATGAAGATACAGCATTTAAAAACGCAGTATTCAACAAAAAATACACCTCATTGCCAAAATACGACAGTCATAATTTAAACGGCCTAGATTCAGTTTTAAAAGATTTTCAGGATAATGAAATACTTCTACATTTTGATACGGACGATGCTGAAGAAATAGTCGTTGGAAAAATTACCTCTGTAACCTCAGATAGTTTTACGATTAAGACTATCAGTCAATACGCCGAATGGGAGGGTGAATCTAAGATTGGTATTTCTGAAGTGAGTAGTATTGCCATTTCAAATGATTACTTAAATTCATTGTCTTTGTTTATTTAAAATTTTGCAATAGGCAAACAGCCGATTTTAAAACCTATTAAAAGTCAAAAGAATATTTTGCTCCGGCTAGGAATTGAAACCCTTGTACTTGATAACTAGTAAAAGTTTCATACTTGGTATTGAGGACATTGTTCAATTGGATAAAAGCACTCCAATTGTCTGTAATCTGATATTTAGTAGATAGATTCAAGTCAACAAAGGCATCGATGTTTACAGGCTGCTCAGCACTGTTTAAATCTGTCAGTAGATCTTTTCTTATTCCTTTGCTAAAAAGCGTTGTTTTGAAGTTCCATTTATTGAGCCTGTAAAGCGCGTGTAAACTTGCCTTAAAAGGAGCTAAGTTCCAAGCTTCTTCTTCATTTTCAGTGGTGTAGTTATCAATCTGAATATTTCCTCCGATCGAAAAATCATCATTGAGTTGCGCGTTTAATTCCCCAAAGACCTCCAAAGTTTTAACATCGTCATATACTGTCATAAATGAGTTACCTGCATTGTAATTTTCTGATGGCAAAATAGTGGTGCCATTTGTTGTATTTGGGCTTGATTTGAAAAGTAGTCTGTCGCTTTCTTGCGCGTAACTTGCTTTTATCTTGTAATCAATACGAGAGGACAGTTTTCCTTTAAAACCTGCGAAAGCGGTATAGTTATTGTCAGTTACTCTCATGTCTAAATTGGGTTTTACAAAAGGGTTTATTTTAGTAATTTCTCTGTATGTGTTTTGTAATAAGTCTCCGTATATTCCTCCATAAATATTAAAAATCTCTTTGACAAGTACGTAGTCTATTTTGAGATCAGGATATATTTTAAACGTGTTTTTAGAATTTTCTATAGCAGCGTTGTATTTAATTTTTGCACCGATAGAAAAGAAGTAATCTTCTTTGGCAATTTGATAGTATGCCGAGGTTCCAATATTTACAAAATCATAATCTCGTTGAGTTTCTGTATCCTCATTTTCAAATGATCCATTCAAAACATTCAAATCAAACCTAGAGACAATTTTATTTTCTTTCAGTTTGAATTCAAAAGTAGGTGTGACATAAAATTCTGTTTCGCTACTCTTGTACGAATCGGTTGTTGTGAAAAAAGCTGCAGTTATATTTCGCAACTTATTTTTCTCAAATGAGAGACCTCCTTTTAGAAAAAATCGATTGTAGCTTTGCTTAACATTCATAGCATCTAAAACTAAAGGAGTATATTCTGTTGGGATTCCGTACCAGTTTTGTTGTTCTTTATGATATCCTATCTTCGTGTTCCAATTGTATGTCTTTTGGTTGTTTTTGTATGCTGCCTCAATTTTTGTGGTCAAATAGTCGTTGTCCAGTTGTATTCCTTTTATACCTCCTTCTGAAGTTTTATTGAATACATAGAGTTCTGCTTCATGTTGTTTTTTGTGACGGTGTATGAATGCTTCTAAAAGTGGGGTGTTGTAATTCCCATAACCCAATTTGACAAAATTTGTTAATTCAATTTCTGATTTGTCTTTAATAGCCGTTTTATAAGCACCTATATTAGGTCTAAACACAGAACGAATAGGCTTAGAATTGATGCTGTAGTTCAGTTGTTTTTTTGGATTTTTGTCTTTTTGAATCTTTGGTACATCCTTTTCTTTAAAAGCATCAGAAATTGTCGGTTTGTAGGAGCTAACTACATTGATGACTTCTGTATTGATACTGTCTTTTGCTTTTTGAGCTTTTGCTTGTAGTAAAGGAGCGAATATCAAAAAACTTAAAAATATTTTCTTCATAATTATATGATAAATAGGTGGTAACTGTGACTGTTTTTAACTCTTGAAAGCCTTTGCAAAACCAAACGGTTTTAAAATTCGATGGTTTCAGTTTCTACTTGTCCTGAATTTTCCGCCGCTGTCTCTTCTGCTTTATCTATTTTGAGTTCTTCTTCCTTGATAAGTGCTAAATATGTTTTCGCTTCTTGTTGTAATTCCTCGTATTGTGGGTAATTTTTAACAATATTCTCTAAAATATACGTTGCTTGAAAAGCATCGTTTAATTTGTGGTTGTTTTTGGCCATTAAAATTAGACCTTTAATTCCCCAGTATTTGTATCCAGCATATTCTGAGGCCAAAACTTGTACAGTCTTATTAGAGGCATCGAATTCTTTTTCTAAGTGTTTGAAATAGGCTTCATAATATAAGGCCTCTGCTTTGAGTATCCCAGTTGCTGTCTCTGAAACATCTTTATATGCTATTTTTGCTTTCTCTAAATTGTTTGTTTTCATAGATGCTCTGGCAATAAAAATAGTTGCATCTGCTTTTACTTGAATGTCAACTTTTTCATGGTTAATTACTTTTTCAGCATAGACAATAGTGGCTTCGTAATTTGATTCTTCAAACATTACTTTCATCAGATTGCTTTGCGCAAATAAAATGTTTTGAGGAAAGTTAGCTTCTAGTTCTAGTCTCTTCAATATTGGGGTTGCTAGCTCCCAATCATTTTTTTCAAGGTGTATTTCACTCAATCTTGAAAGTGCTTGTTCAGTATATTCGTTAGAATTTTGAGCGATAACAAAATTATATCCCTCCATAGATTTATCAATGTTTCCAAGACTAAATTTGGCTTGTGCACTGTAAAAATTTGCTTTTAAAACATGTATTCCTTCGGGGAAATTGATTAGGTATTTTTTAAAACTGGATACTGCCTCTGTCAATTTATTAGCCTGGTATTTTAAAATGGCAGCTTCGTACATCGCATTGTCCAAGTCGGTATTGCTAAATTTTGTATATCCAATATCTTTGATCCATGTAGCATAATCGTCTACTTTGTCTATATCCACATAAACCTGTTTTGCATTTTGAATTGCCTGCTGAGCTTCTTTTGATTTGGGGTATTTACTAACTACCAATTTGTACTTTTCTAACGATTTTTTCGTATTGTTTTCATTGAAATAGAGCAATCCTTGTTTGAGTATCACTTTAGGTACATAAACACTTGTTGTGAAGGATGCTATCAGACGATCAAAGGTTTCAATTGCTTTGCTGTTTTCTTTTGCTGAAATATAAGCTTTCCCTAATTCGTACAAAGCATCGTCATTGTATGATGATTTAGGATAGCTTTTCGCAAAAGCGGCAAGGTTTGTGATTTTCTTTTCATTACGCTTCACAAAACCATAACTAATTCCTTTTTGATAAGTAGCATAGTCAGCATCAATTCCTCTTTTTTCAATGACTTTATTGTAATATTCCATCGCATTCCAATAACTCTTACTTATAAAACAACAATCTCCTAAACGAACATAGGCATCGTTTTTTTTCACAGTTGTAGTAGTGTTTGTATTGATATAGTTTTCAAAGCTGTTTTTTGCCTTGTCGTATTCTTTTAGTTTGAAATGACTATAGCCTATTGCATAGTCTATATGTTTGTATTCTGAAGTTTTCTTAGCTTTTTTGAGGTCTTTAAAGCGTTTGAAATCTGATAATGAGCTACTATAATCTTGTAAAATATAGTTGCTTTCTGCCTTCCAGTACAAAGCGATTGCTTGAGTTTCAGGGGCAATCAATTGATTGCTACTACTTCTAAAATACTTTAAAGCCTCTTTGTATTTTGCATTTTGAAATAACTGCATTCCCCTGTAAAGAGTTACCTTATAGAAGGTATTGTTTTTATATAGATGTTTTGAAGCATAGTAATCCAAGGCTCCTTGATAATCGTTGTTTTGAAGGTAGGAATCTATGATTAGTGTGTTTATTTCAGATCGATGTCTTGAATCAGGATAAGTGCTGACGAATTCCTGTAATATGAGGGCACTACTTTTGTACGGGTTTCCAATGGCATAACTCAATTTTGCATAATTGTAAGCAGCGTCTTCTTGAATTGCCAAGTCTAAATTCATTTCAGCACTGTTTTTAAATGCATTGCGAGCTTCACTTTTCTTGTCAGATTCCAAATAACAAATAGCTAGATGGTAGTAAGCATTTTGTGCTACTTCATCCTTTCCTGTTACGATTCTATTAAATGTGAGAATCGCATTCTCATAGTCTTTTTGTTTGTAGTAAGCATAGCCTAAAAAATAATGATCTTTGGTAGTCAATCTGTTTTTACGTCCCTTGTATTTTTTTAAATATGGAATTGCTTTTTCATACTGCCCTAAGTAAAAATGACTTTCTCCCATAATTTTAGAAATTTCAGAGAGTTGTTTTCTTGAGGCTATTTTTAAGAGTTTTTCTCCCTCTACAATAACTCCTTTGAAGTCCTTTTTTTGAAACTGCATGTTCATCTTGTAATAAAGGATTTCTTTTTCGTAACGTTCGTTTGCTGCTAATTTTTCAAAATAGCGCATGGCAGTTATATAATCTTCTTGAATGTAGCAGATATAACCGTAATAATAATTGGCTTCTACCTGGTAATTACTAGACTGAGTCAAAGCCAATAAATATCGTTTGGCATCTGTGTATCTTTTGTTAGAGAACAAGGCATAGCCCATTTTAAAATTGTAAGTCTCTTCTTCTTTAGGAGTCAGATACTTTGTAGATGTTTTTTCAAACCATTGAAGAGATGTTGAAGGTTTTCCGTGGTTGTAATAATAATTTCCAGCTTCAAGATAGGCATTATTCTTAAAGCGACTTGTGGGGTATTTTTCTACAAAAGAGACTAGTTTTTTTTCGCCATTTTTTTTGCCGAGTTTCACTGCACAAATTGCACTGTAATAAGTTGCCGATTCTGTATACTGATTTTCAATGGGTTGTTTGGATAGAGCTTTTTCAAAAAAAGTTTCAGCTGCATGGTAGCTTTTTTCATTGTAAAGCGCTATCCCTTTGAGATATTCAGCATGTTCTGAATTGTGATTAATTGACTTCTGAGCTTTAGAAAAAAGACTTGAAATCAATAGAAATACCGTAAAAATAGATTTAGAATAGTGCATCAAATAGGCTTTTTGTTATTCAAAAATAAAGATTATTCCATTATAACAACGCAGCGATCACTTTTTTATTTTTACTCATTCAGATGAAAGAGTATGTGTTATTTTTATTGTCAGTTCTCTTTGAATTCAATAAGTTTGTACTACTAATTATTTTTTATGGAAGGGCCGATACTCAATTTGCAAAACACATCTATATTTCAAGAGAACAATTTGGTTTTGTCTGATGTAAATCTAACAATTGGTAAAGGTGAGTTTCTATATCTTATCGGTAAAACCGGAAGTGGAAAGAGTAGTTTGATGAAGACACTTTACGGTGATTTACCTCTAAAGCAAGGTGATGGACAAATAGTAGGTTATAATTTGCGTAAATTAAAGTCCAAGGACATTCCTTTCTTAAGACGTAAGATAGGTATTGTATTTCAAGATTTTAAACTTTTGAATGACAGAACGGTTTTTGAAAATTTACGCTTCGTATTGAGAGCCACAGGTTGGAAAGATGCAAAAAAAATAAAATCTAAAATTTCTGATGTTTTAGAAAAAGTAGGCATGCAGACAAAGGATTACAAAATGCCTTTTCAACTTTCAGGAGGTGAACAACAACGTATAGCTATAGCCAGAGCATTACTCAATGATCCAGATTTAATTTTAGCAGACGAGCCTACAGGAAATTTAGATCCCAAAACTTCAGTTGAAGTAATGAATTTATTGAGTGAAATTAATAAAAGCGGAAAATCTATTTTAATGGCTACCCATGACTATGCATTGATTTTAAAGTTTAAAAATCGAACCATAAAATGCGAAGGTGGAGAATTGTTTGATGTTGTTCAAAAATAATTTTTCTTAAAAGAAGTGAGAGTAGAGAGCGATTTTAATAAAACTGTACTTAGCCTATTTTAATAATTCAACAATTTTATTTGCTGTAATATGTGTGTCAAACTTTTCTAATGTTTGCATTCGTTCTTCTTGTTTGCATTTTGAATAGTCCGAGTTCATTAGCTTTTCAATACTATTTGTAAATTCTTTTTTTGTATTGGCTATCGAACACAAATGTTCCAGTCCTGTATCTTCAACCATGAGAGAGTTTGCAACTACAAATCTCCCTTTGCTCAAAATGTGAAGTAATTTTAGTTTGATACCCGTTTTTTGATAAGTAATCATTGGGTGCACATGTGCACTACTGATCAGTTTTTCTAAAGTACCTTCTGTCTCTAAAGAGTCGAAACTAATATTCTTATAAGCTGCTACAGATTCAATTACTTCTTTATTTCTACAATTACTAGCAATGATTAATTTGTGTTTTAGACTTGAAAAAATCTGAATGATCTCCAATGCTGCCCTTACATTGTCTACGACCCTAAGGTCTCCATGCCACAGTGCAAATTTTGTATCAGACTCTGAGAGTTGATTGTTTTCTCGGTCGTAAAATACAGGTGTGTAAATGGTTTTAGTACTATATTTCTTTTTAAAATATTCGTGTTCGTAAGGAGAAATACTCAAGATGTAATCTGCTTTTTTGAGAATGTTTTCATATTTCTCAAGCTTTTTTGCTTCAGTTTTGAAGAATAGCTTTTTTCGCTTTTTGTTCTCACTTCTGTAGAGCCCTTTGTAGTAGTAGTGTTCAATATTATGCGTTCGAATCAGTACCTTACGACTGCCAAAATCAGTATTCAATAATGAAGCAGTGGTGTGAAGTCCCTCAAAAAGTATAGGGAAATTGTCTTTCAGTAAGTTTTGAGTCAAGGTTTCATTCTCCCTGCTTTTTACTATGTAAGGTATTTTTGAAATTACTTTTTTAAAGGATATATTTCTTTTGTAGTAGCTGACTTTGTAACAGTATTTCAACAGTTCATCTTGTCTGCCACGACCGTATTCAAAACAGTGTAAGTGTATTTTAACTCCAAGCTCTGAAAGTTTTTTAAGTTTGTAAAAAACATCAATTACCCCACCGTAATTTGGGGGGAATGGAACATCGAAAGCAACGATGTGCATGTATGTAGGTTTGGTGTTTGACACTTAATTTTTTTGTGAGCGCAATTTACAATATAGATTCGTATTTGAACTGCCTTGAGATAAAAAATACGAATTGAATATCAAAAACATGATAACTTTAAACAATTAAAAAAACTTTTTTTAAGTGCAAGTCATTGTTTCAATCTATTGATTTGTATATTCTTAAAAGCTTTTCACTTTCTTTTTCCCAAGTATATTTTTCAGATGCTTTGCTGAGTTGATTTGAATACTTGTCTTTGTGATTAAGCATGTTTGTAATCGTTTTTGCTAAGTTGTATGTTGTCCGATTTTTGAGTACCGTTCCTATGTTGTTTTTACTTATAATTTTTTTCATTTCTGGTAGGTCAGAACAAACTATAGGAATTTTTGCTTGTATGTAGTCAAAAATTTTATTTGGAAGTGCATATCTGTAATTCAGTCCTAAATCTTCTTCCAAACTAATACCTATATCAGCCAAAGGAGTAAGTTTTTTTAGTGATTCTGGCTCCATGCTGCCAAGAAATAGAACAAGATGCTCTATGTGAAGCTTAGTTACTTTTTGTTGAAGTTCTTTGACAATATCACCTGTGCCCACAATCACAAATAATGCATTGTTTAATAAAGGCATCGTTTCTATCATCAGCTCTAAACCACGTCCCATATTCACCGCTCCTTGATACAAAATTATATGTTTGTCGTTTGTTTCAAATGGCAAACTACCCCTTGATTGTTCCCTTACCACAGGGACATTTCTTATCACTTCAAAGGAAGTGGCATATTTGTTTTTGTAATATGCAGCAATACTATCACAAACAGTAATTTTGAGAGGAATTTTAGGCACTAAGTAATACTCAATGGTCTCCCATATTTTTTTTATTTGAGGCCTGTAAACTAGCTCGGGAACTTCAGTGAAAAGCTCATGACTGTCATATACTATTTTTTTTCTACGAATTTTATGAACTGCATAATTGGCCATAAGAGTGTCAAGGTCGTTTGACACACAGATATCAAAACGAGCAAACAGTAATTTAATAAACAATCGAATGTTGTACTCGGCATAAAACAAAGGACCTTTGTCAAAGAATAAGTTCATTCGAGATGTTTTATAATTCCTGTTCAAAGGAATGCTATTCTTTCTCTTTCTCCCGATTAAGTGTACATGGAAACCACTATCTGAGAGTGATGTGCATACCTTATGTACACGTTGGTCCGTTGTGAGGTCATTGGTGACAGAGATGATGATTTTTTTCAATCGTTTTGCTTTGATTTGGATTGTTTTGTTGCTTTTGTGATTTCAAGATTTTCTCTAACTAAATCTAGTGCACGCAAATTAAAAAAAATATACAACTAAAAGTGTTTCATTTTTTTCAAAAAGTCTACACTATTGTCTTTTTTGACATGTATGTTGTTTTTTTAATGTGAAGTTGGTTATGATTCTTTAAGCGAAGTATTCGAGCGATTCATCTTTTTTAAAAATCAATGTCACTATCAATTTTGTATTTTTAGAAAAAACAATTTTATGAAGCGTATTTTGTCGTATTTTTCGTTATTATTTTTGTGTTTATTTGTCACAAATGCTCAATCAAAGTATTATAATAACGGTGATACTTCTACTCAAAAGAAACATGTAGGGGCAATGTGGCTAAGTGGTACAATTGTATTATTGGATGGTACTGAGTTGAAAGGAGATGTCAGAGGTTCTAGTTATACAGGTGACGATATAAGGTCTTTTCGTTACAGATCTGAAAAAGGTGAAAAATCAGTATACTACAAGGCCAAAGATTGTAAATTGGTTCAATACGATGGATTGACTGTTTTATCACTTCCTAAAAATCTTAAAAAAAATTCTGGAAAACGAAAGTTTTATGTCGCTTTGTACTATGGCAAACATATGAGTGTATTGCAAAATCCAAAAGCTGAAATTGCTAATGGAGAAGCTGGTAAAATAACTTTTAATAATGACCAGATGTTGAGCTACTTAATCTTAAAGGACAATGAAATGAATAAAATTACCAAGTTGTTCTTCAGGAAGAAAATGAAAAAAATAGTTGGTGATAACAAGCAATTTATGGAGAGATCTTCGGATAAAAAATGGTTTAATTACGACAACTTATACAACCTAGCACATTTTTACAATCAAACAAAATAAATCCCTCCATTTCCAATTTTGGAATAAAACAAAACAATCTAAATGGGATGAATTATTTTTCACATATTTTGATACTATTTTCCTTTGTCTGTATTCCTATTTTAGGGCAAGAAAAAAGTAAAAATTCTCGTTTTGAATTTCAGCAAACTCACGAAAAATCCATCGCTGGAATCAAATCTGTGATGAATGAGGAAGTTGTAATCACAACTAGATATAAGGCCCTAGAGAATTACAATAAGATTCATCAATTACTATCAAAAAAATACGAATACCCAGAGGATGTTATTATAGAGAAAATTCCTTCAAAGAAGATAGTTGTTAGAGAGGTCGCTTCTGATTTATTTACGATGATTTCATCAGGGTATCGTTCTTCCTTCGATATGCGATATCTATTGACTTTTGAAATCAGAGACCAATATGTTTTATTAAGAGTTTCCAATATGCAGAACGGCAATAGTGTTAGTGCATCTGGAAATTTTAAATGGAGAAACACAGATGGATTGTATTTGCATAAAAGGAATGGGAAACCAAAGAAATCAATGAAAGGTATTACCGATGTTCGTATTGAAAACCATTTCAATGCCATTGTGACATCCCTAAAAGAAATGTGAAATACGCAAACCACAAAGATGTTTTTTTGATGTTAATAATTGTATAATTCCTTCATTTTCAGCGATAAGTGGTTTTGTTTGTCTTGTTTTTTCCGTAATTTTACAAAAGGTGTTATTATATAAAATTGTAAGGTATGTTTCAAAAATTGAATATTCATCAAGAGTTAATTGCAGAAAGAAAAAGAGGAATAAAAGATGAAGAATTTCGTTCGATGCTTCGTGAAATTATACAATCTCATGAAGATAAAACACTCAGTATTCGTGAAAATTTAGAAAAAGAAAACGACGAATCTTACAATACGTTGGATTTTGATGCATTAGAAACTTCTAATATATTTCATATAGATACAATAAAAAAAATATGTGTCGATTATCGTCTTCGTTTTTTGGATACAAAATATTTTAAAGGTGTTTATCCCAAGAATATTGAAAAAATAATTGGCGATCTTGAAAGCAAACACGAAACTCAATTAAAAAACTTTAAAATTATGGCTCCTTCAAAGTTGTTCAAGCTGAGAAGTCCAGATGATCCTCTGTTATTTGTCCCTATGGGAAATGGATACTATTACTTAGTACATACTTGGGGAAACGATTTGAATTCCTACAGGAAGTTTATAGTACAGCCTTTTAGAAGTCCAAAAAGCATGCTTGTTTTTTCTTTGTGCACAAGTGTAATATTAGCTACTTTGGTGGGACTCTTTAACAGTTCAATGGATGTGGGCAAAATATTTACTTTGTTTTTGTTTATACTCAAAGCAGTAGTGTTTCTAATGTTTTATTTCTTTTTTATGGTAAAAAAGAATTTCAACTCCGTGATCTGGAACAATCGTTTTTATTAAAAAAGACTTTTGTGTTTTTTGAAAGACAATTGGAAGAGTTATCACTCTTCATGTCATCTAGGTCTACTCCCTGTTATAGGATAACTACGACTTAGTACTTTCCTTTTATTTAAAAAACGAGTACACTGTAAACTGTATTCCCTAAACAATAGATTGATCCTAAGATTCTTTTAGGAACGAGTGTTGTTATATGTTTCAATATACTTAAAGTTGATTCATAGCTACCTCTTGTTGTAATTCAAAACCTGTTAATGTATTGAAACTGTTTGTTTCTATCGTTGAAATAACGGTATCATTAGTTGAGATGTAAGGCTGTTTAACTGTTTTAATAGTAATTTAAATGCAACCAAAAACAGCCCTACATGTCTCTATTGAATAGATTTTTCTCACATATTCTTGTCATACTATTTTGTAGTTTGAGCTCATATGCACAAAACGCAAAAGAAACTTATGTTCCCAAACCCAAGTACATTTCATTGTTTAAAACAATACCTGCTATTTCCTATGGTGAACCTGATTGGGTACATTTATTATATGGTGAAAATCCAAATTATTATCAAATTTCAGATGCTTTTGATGCTTATTACCGAAACCACCCTTTTGTGAAAACAGTTCATTCTCAAAACTTAAAAATGTTGAGTAAAATTGTGCTTTCGGAAGACTATGTTCAAGATGATGGTAGTTTATACATTCCGAATAAAAGTGAAAAACTAGGTATAGACGCAAGAGTTTTAAGGTCACGAAAATCTAAAAAGACACAACTTAACAAACAGGGTCAAAAAACTAACTTAAATGGTGTTTCTAATTGGACAGCTATTGGACCTTTTGAAACCTATGATGTTGGAGGTGTGCAGAAAAATTCGGAGCAACTCAATGTATATGCTTTTGACCAATCGAAGTCTAATCCAAACAGATTGTTGGCAGGAACTGAAACGGCAGCAGTATATACATCCAATGACAAAGGAATGCAATGGAATTCAGTTGGAGATTCTTATTTCAATGATGGCGCTATACGCGAAGTTAAAATAGCGCCTTCAAATCCAAATATTTTTTATGTCGCTTTGAGTAACACACTTCACGTATCTATGGATGCTGGAGTGTCTTGGTCACTTTTATTATACGAGCAAGGACTCAGATTACATTGTGTTTTGGTGCATCCAAACAATCCCGATATAATAATGATAGGAGGCCCAAAAGGCTTGAAGCGATCTATAGACGGAGGTCTCACTTGGAGTACTATTTTTTTAGAAGAATGTTGGGATTTACAATTCAATACATCCAATTCAGAAATTATATACCTTACAAAAACCAATACGACCAAAAAAATTACAGAATTTCTAAAAAGTACAGACGGTGGCCAAACATTTAATGTACAAAACAATGGATGGTTTGAACCGATTGGAGGTGTAGCATTAAAAACAGGAGGAGCTCGAATAGGACTTACTGATGCAGATTCCAATCGAATTTATGTGGTTTTGTTGGGAGATGAAGACGATGAAGTAGAGGACAATAATTTTATAGGAGTATATAAATCTATGGACGGAGGAGCTTCATGGACTACACCTTATGATGGAAACAATGATGGTCAGCCTGACAATGAGCCCGGAGGCCCTTACAGTCAAAATCATTGGTCTTTTTCTTTCTTCAAAGCAACTCCAAACGAGTGGGCTAGTTATTGGCCTTACAATCAAGGTTTTTATGATTTGGGTATTACGGTGTCGGATACGGATCCGGATTTGTTTATGTTCGGATGTTTGAGTATGTTCAAATCTGAAGATGGAGGTACTACCTACAAAAAATGGGGAGGTTACTCTTGTGATGCTTCTTGTGGACCAGAATACAGGCATCCAGATATTCAAGACATGGAAGCTAATGGAAACGATGTGTGGGTTGCAACCGATGGGGGACTTGATTTATACGATGCAAATTTTGACTTTGTAGCTTCAAGAAAAAATGGAATGAATGGTTCTGACTGGTGGGGTTTTGGTCAGGGGTGGAACGAAGACGTACTTGTCGGAGGTAGGTACCATAACGGAAACGCAGCCTATCATAATGGTTATCCTTCTGGAGATTTTATACAACTTGGTGGTGGAGAAACAGCTACTGGTTATGTGGCACTTGGAGACAATACAAAAGTTTATCACAGTGATATAGGTGGTATGCAAATTCCTACATCGATTACTGGAACTGTCAAAAGTATTCCCAACTATGGTATGTATCCAAACGAAAGTTATGTGTTTCCCAATCGAAGTGAGATTGTCACTGATCCTAATTATTGGAATGTTCTTTACCTTGGGAAAGATCAAAATTTATGGAAAAGTACAGATGGAGGTGTTACTTTTGAATTGTTGCACTCTTTTGGAACCGTTACATCTAATATCGTCAAAGAAATTGAAGTGTCTCGAGTAAATACGAACCTCATGTTTCTTACTCAAAAAAGTGGAACTGCAGGCAAACTTTGGAAGTCTGTTGATGGTGGTCAAAACTGGACAGCACTTACTTTACCCGCAAACCACCAGAGTATGTTTATAGGTTTGAATGAAGACAATGAGTTGTTTTTAGCTTTGAACAATGGTGGTAATAGCAATCAAAAAATTTACAAATCATCAGATTTAGGAGAGACATGGAACAATTTGACTACTATTTCCCTAAATGGAGAACGCTTGACAAATGTTCAGGTGCAAGAAGGAACCGATGGTGGTGTTTACATTACCTCCAATAAATTGATTTGGTATAAGAATAACTCCTTATCTGATTGGCAACTGTATGTTAACAATCTGCCAATTCATTTTAGAATTTGTAAACTATTGCCCTTCTATAAAAAATCAAAATTAAGAGTGGCTGGAAATAGAGGAATATGGGAAACTGATTTTTATGAGAAATCAGAAACTCTTCCTATGCCAATGACGCGACAAAAAGAAGTTTGTTTTTTTGATGATATTCAAATTGATAGTCATTCTGTTGTTGACCAAGAAACAGTAGCGTGGGAGTGGGAGTTTCCAGATGCAAGTTCCATTTCTTCAACAACTGTAAGAAATCCAATCGTTTCGTATGAACTTCCGGGTAAGAAAACTGTAGTGTTAAAAATAACTGATTCTGAAGGAAAAACTACAACCAAAACAATGAATGATTTTCTTGAGGTTTCATGCGATTGTGTGGTAGCTAAAGATAGTGATAACGATACCTTTGATGACTTTAGTGAAATGTCAACTTGTGCTACACTGTTTCAGGATTCTGAAAATATTTGGGCGGGTCAAAGTCATTTGATTACAAATTTTGATGAAAAAACTTCAGGTGTTTATTATTTAGAAATACCTGTTTACACCAATTGTTATGGTTTGACAGCAACTTTGAAAACCTACGTAGATTTGGATACAAATTCATTTTCAGTAATCAATTACGATCATTTTGGAAACGTAACTGACGCTATAAATCAAGTAGCAATAAATGAAATTGAGTCTGTTTCAAGTGACTTCAGTAAAATTGGATTTGAATTGTCAGAAGAAAACGGAGAGCATCGACTTTATTTTAAAACAATATCCAATGCTTGCGGTGCATCTGTCGGGTTTTGCAAAGTAACAGACGCAGGTATGTCTGCAATTGATTTTGATGGTGATGGGACCCCTAATTATTTAGATACGGACAGTGACAATGATGGTATTGATGATTATACTGAAAATACACCCTGTGATGAACAAATAGGCTCCAGTAGCTTTATCAACGTTGGAGAGGAAGTATTGATTAAAAATTTCGGTACTCAAAATAAAGGATTTTATTTTCTGGAGTTAGAAAATTATACGAATTGCACAGGGGCAACCTCCACTTTAAAAGCGAGAATAGATTTAGAAGCTACCACTTTTCGTATTATCGAATTTACTGGATTTCAAGGAAGTGATATCTCAATGATAGGTGATGGCACTTCTCAGATTACTTCAACTGAATGGTTGACCAAAACAGGCTATTCATTGGCTAAAGTAAACAATCAAATTCATTTGTATATGCAATTTGTTGACAGCGCTTGCGGAGACGCTTCCAATGTAGTTATGCGTTTGCAAACTTCTTGTAATGGCAACTTGGATGCAAATAACAATGGAGTTGTAGATTTTCTAGACACCCCCATAACGCGTCTTCTGACAAACAATACAGCCGAAGATAAATCAGTAAAAGTATCCCCTAACCCTCTTGTTTCAAAATATTTGAAACTACATAATATTGGTCAAGATTATAAATTGACACTTTCTACAATGCAAGGAAAAGAGGTTTTTAAAAAAATGATAACACATCAAGACCCGGTTGATCTCAATGTGTTGCCAGCGGGTGTTTATTTTTATTTGGTGGAAACAGAAACACAATTATATACGGGGAAAATTATTTTAAAATAAGTGTTTACCTTATGCAAAATGTGGTTTGTCAGAAAGAGATGGTTATTTGTCGTTTCTTTAATCCTAGGTGTTTCTTATGATATAACTTTAGTAGACTAAATAGTTTCTAATGAAAAGACACCTTTATATTTTTCTACTAGTTCCAATATTTTTTTATGGTCAAATTGTTACACTTAAAGGTGATGCCAAAATAGACATGAGTGCTGGTTCATCCATTTTTATTGATGGGTTGACTATTTCATCTTCAAAAAATCTCACTATTGATGGAGAAAATACCATCACGAGGAATCAGACACCTGAACTCATTGAAGGAAATCCAACTATTGACAGAGTATATGCTTTTGAAAAAACTTTGATTGGGTTTCAAGGAATATTGACTTTTTCATATGATATTCTTGAATTGAATAACAATGATAAAGATGATTTGGTAATGTTATTACAAAATGAGTCTGGAGACTGGAAGGTATTCGAACCTTCAGTTGATTCTGAAGAAAATTTTTTGTCCCATGTTTTCGATTCAGATATTTCCTTCAAATCAATTTCATTAATATCTTCAACTGCGATGGGTATCGAAACACTTTTCGAAGACAGTACATTCGAAGACAGTACAAGAATACGAGTCTTTCCTAACCCTACCACTGAAATTTTATATATAGAAGCGGACAGTGATGTTGAAGTTGAAGTTTTTAACACAACTGGAAACAAAGTAATGACAACAAATACAAACAAAGTAGATGTTTCCGAATTGATGGAAGGAGTCTACATATTGAAAATTAGCAATGCTAACAACAAAACTAACACATTTAAAATTGTAAAGAAATGAAGATAAACATATCTGTTTTTTTGTTATGGATATGCTTCTGCACATCTTTAACTTTCGGTCAAGAATTAAAAACAAATCAAAAAGAAAGTGATGCTGAGATTATATTTTCAGCGGATACCCAAGTTTTGGGTGATTTAGAAGCAAGTTCTTTATATGGAAATTTGACAGGTGACGTCACAGGAAACTTAACCGGGAATGTAACAGGAGACGTCACGGGAGATGTAACAGGGAATTTAACAGGTGACAGTACAGGAAAGCATACCGGAGAAGTTGTAGGTAATGTAACAGGAGACGTAAATGGAAATTTAGAGGGTAATGTAAGCGCCTCGTCAGTTACGATTTCTAGTTTGTTGAGATTGCCGACTTTTACTGAAGAGGAGAGAAATACTATAGGTAGTCCTGTATTTGGTCAATTGTTATTGTGTTCTGATTGTAAAACCAACGGAGAAATTCAATATTACAATGGAGACAATTGGGTAAATATGCTCGGTGGTACTGCTGCTACTTCGGTAATTCCAGACTCGAGTAATGGAAGTGTAACAGGTGCGGGGCAAATAATTTACTCTATGGGAAATTCATCCTATGAGCTAGGACAATTTTATTATTTCGACACAAACACTAAAATGTTTACTACAACCAATATAGATGTTTATAAGTCGAGTAGTTATCAATATTCGATACCTTTTTTAGGTAATGGTTTTACTTATTTCGTAAACTCTTCAACATCAATTTCTAAAATTACAGGTGCAAACACAAACAAGGAAATTGCAATACCATCAGGGTATACTGCAAGTTTGACTTATTCAGGGGCTCAACAGTTTTCTTCAGATATTGGTGGATACCCTGTGATTTTACTTAAATCTACTAGTGATACAAATTTACATTATCCTGCCTACATAAATGAAGAGGATGAAATACTCGTAATGAATAGCGTACCAATGAGAGAATATTCAGGTTTTTTAAATGGTGTCATGCTCAATGGATATTTTATATTTTCCGAGGACACTTCAAATAATACAAAGTACATTGTAAATCTCAACGCAGAAAATCCAAGTCCTATAAAAATAACTTTTCCCGTTCAAGATAATTCTTCTTATGCTTCAAGCATCACATTTGGAGATGGTATGTTTTATTTTAGTTATAAAGACAACTCAAAATCAAACTCAGATTACAACAAAATTCTTTACAGGTTAGATCCAAATTCTTTAATATCTGATAATAGTTACTCGACAACAATGATAACTGAGACATCTAGCAGAATGAATAATATTTCCTTTGCCTCCAATGGGAAAATTTACTTTTCTGACGATTACCGTCCTAATTCAGAACCATATACATTCAATAGCTATAATACCAATGACGGTGTACTTGAATCTATTAACCTTCCAACATCAGTAACTCGAATGTCAATCATAAAGTCGAATGGAAAAGTGATAGAGTTCAATGGCAAACTAGTTTGTTATGCTTACAATCAGTCATGGTCCAATTCCTCTACTAGGTATAGATTGTATCTGTTTGATACAACAAACAATACTTTTGAAAATTTATTTGATGAAAATTACTCCTTGCAGGGTTATTGTTCTGTAGGAGATTACAACATACCTACAGGGTATAAGCCTGTCATAGTACATCAAGGAAAGCTCTACATTACTTTAAGGTACAATGAATATGATAATCACAGATTTTTGATATACGATGGAGAGAATAAAGAAATTATCAAACCCAATGTAAAAGGGGGGGGGGCTCTATTCTCAGAATCATGCGGGCCTTGATGTGTAATTTTTTGTGTTTCAATTAAAACGAAACGGAAATTTTAAGATTATTTTAAAACAGTCTTGCTTTTGGAGTTTAAATATGTTATATTTAATTAAGCTTAATTATTGTTTTTGAGTCCAATAGTCACAAAAACATAATGAGAGTTTAAATTGTTACATATTTTCAAATCTACCCCTAATGAAAAAAACTACCCTCCTCGGGTGTGTCGTGGCATTTTGCTGCATACACACCACCATTTCGCAAACCAATTTATCAGATAGTAATATCCACCAAGCCGCATCCATGTGGGTTACAGACAGAGCACTTGCCGTTGAAACTTATGGAGAGATCGCAAATTGGGATGTGTCTTCTGTAACTGATATGTCTTCTCTCTTTTCTTACGCAGAATCTTTTAACGATGATATCAGTGCTTGGGATGTTTCCAATGTCACGAACATGCGTTTTATGTTTCTCAATGCGTCAGAGTTTAATAGAGATATCAGTGCATGGAATGTTGCCAATGTTGTCGATATGAGTCATATGTTTTCTGAAGCAAAAAAATTCAATCAGAGTTTAGATGGCTGGGATGTATCTAGTGTTACAAATATGAATCACATGTTTTCAAAAGCTGAAATGTTCAATCAGAACTTGAATTCATGGGACGTGTCTAAAGTAACGGATATGGCATATATGTTTTACAAAGCTAAAGCCTTTAATGGAGCCATTTCAAATTGGAACACGGGTAATGTAACTTCCATGAGTTGGATGTTTTCTTTGACTTTTGATTTCAATCAAGATATAGGAACTTGGAATATGTCTAGAGTAACTAATTTGTTAGGATTCCTGCGAGAAGCCACTTCCTTTAATCAAGATATTAGCAATTGGAACGTGAGTCGAGTTACAAATATGAATGCAATGCTATATAATGCTACGTCTTTTTCGGATGAAAATTATACCCTGTTTTTAGACGGAATAAGTCAATTGCAACTTCAGTCTAATGTTACGCTTCAGACGAGTTCTGCTTATTGCAATGCGACTGCTAGAACATCCCTAATTACTAATTATGGATGGACCATCAAAGACAACGGTATGGCAAGAGGTTGTGAAACGTCTTCGGGACTTGTTGCATTAACAGATAGAAATATACATCAAGCAGTAAACGAGTGGGTTACTGACAAAAGACTAGCTGCAGAGAAATACGGAAATATTGAAGATTGGGATGTGTCGAATGTGACGAATATGTCTCAACTTTTCAAATACAAATTTAGTTTCAATGAGGATATTAGTAAATGGGATGTCTCCAATGTGATTAACATGTCATCTATGTTTTCATTTGCAGATGCCTTTCGTGGAGATATCAGTTCTTGGAATGTAGCCAATGTTGAGGATATGAAATTTATGTTTTCCTATTCTTCATTTAGTCAAAATATCAGTACTTGGAATACAGCTAAGGTAAAAGATATGAGTTTTATGTTTTACAAAGCCTATGACTTTAACAGTGATATCAGCAATTGGAACACTTCAAATGTTATTTATATGAATAATATGTTCTCATATTCTCCTTTTAATAAAGACCTAAGCAAATGGGATGTGTCAAAAGTAATATCTATGAAAGAGATGTTTTACAGATCTTATAATTTCAATCAAGATATCAGTGATTGGGATGTTGCTAATGTGAATGATATGACAGAGATATTAACAAGTACAAGCTCTTTTTCTCAAGAAAATTACGATTTATTTTTGGAGGCATGGAGCCAATTGTCATTGCAATCGAATGTTCAATTAGCAGTAAATTCAAAATATTGTGCGATTACAGCCAGACAAAATATCATTGATAATTTTGGATGGAACATTCAAGATAGTGGTTTATCGGTGAGTTGTTTTCTAAGCACGCCAAGAGCTGCAATTACTGACAGTAACATTCACGCAGCTGTAAACTTATGGATGTCTGATAAAACAGCAGCTGAGAGTACATTTGGTCCAATAACTGATTGGGATGTGTCGAATGTGACCCATATGAATGGACTTTTTAAAAATAAAACACAGTTCAATGAAGATATCAGTAATTGGGATGTATCGAATGTAACCAATATGAGTGAAATGTTTGCTGATGCAAGTAATTTCAATGTAGATATCAGTAACTGGGATGTGTCAAATGTTTACACTATGATGAGCATGTTTGAAAATGCTACAAGTTTCAATAGTGATATCAGTACTTGGGATGTGTCAAATGTCTTTTCTATGTTGGGAATGTTGGAAGGAGCTTATTCATTTTCAGTAGAAAATTACACAGAGTTTTTGGAATCGATTGCTGAACTAAATTTAAGACAGAATGTTGTCTTGAATGCGAGTACGCAAATCTGTGACAGTGATTTGAAGCAACGTTTGGTTGATGAATTTGGTTGGGATATTACTGATTTTGGATCCGATGGTTCTTGTGGTAGAACCCTATCTGATGAAATAGATGTTGAGGTAGAATTCTCAGTTTACCCTGTGCCTACGACAGCAATACTTTCTGTTGAAATTCCAAACGATGCGACTTTTACTATCAATACAACTCTTGGTAGTACTGTGATGTCTGGCTTTTTAAAATTGGGTTACAATCAATTAAACATAGATCAATTACCCGAAGGAGTATATTTCTTACAGTTGAAAACGAATAAAGGTATGTTGCTTAAAAGAATAATTAAAGAGTAGAACAGCATACTCAAAAAAAGGTATGTTGCTTAAATGAATAGAGCAGCATACTCATAAAGACATTTCCTTGGAGGGGGAAATGTCTTTTTTATTTTTTGAATGAATTTTTATTACGAATTAGGATTATTTTAATTGTCTAAGAAAGGTTAACTTCAAGTTGGTATTCTCTCAATTAGTAGCAGTGAAAAAATATTATATTAATAATTATATTCTTTGAATAAGGGTTTGGTATCTGAAAATTAGGTTGTTGTGTAAATATTTTATCAATTAAAAATAACATTTTAACACCTCTTATCTGTAATTCATCGGATATTCAAAAAACAACAGTGGCGTTCACCTATTTTTGTTAAACCAAAACTAAAACCAACTTACTTATGTTTAAAGCTACATCTAATCGTGATGTGGGACTAATCAGTCCTTCTCTAAATTTGAGCGAACCGTATTTCAACTCTTTTTGTATGTCTTGCCATCTCGAAATTTAAATCTACATATTTTATATAGGTGAGCTATTTTAACGCAGATATCTAATTGTTTAATTTATAGATATGCGTTTATTTACGTTGCTTTTTTTTACATTTTTCATTTTTAAATCCTTTTGAAAATAACAGCTCATGTCTCTGTGTCAAAAACATGGTTAGCCACACTTTTTTTATGGAGATTGTTATTTGAAACTTAAAACCAATTTAAACCAAACTATTATAAACCTAAAACCAGTATTACATTATGAAAAAAATTATGTTACTTTCATTTCTGCTGATAAGTTCAATGGGGTTCTCTCAATTCTCCTTTGACTTCAGCGCAACAACCAATGACAATTGGATAGCTGACCAAGGAATTGGAAGCGTCACAACTTCGACTGCTTCCCCAGCGACTAATGGTGCTATTGGCGTCGTTACTTCTAGTGCTTCTGGTCAAGATTGGCAAAATGCCCAAATCGTTCTTCAATCTGGAGATAATAAAATGGACCTCAGTGGTACAAATAAAACCCTAACTTTTAATTATTACAGTAATGAAGCTGGAGGAGGGATGATCAAACTTGAAGGAAACGGGGCAACCAATGTAGAACTTCATTTTGAATACAGCACTCCAAACACATGGGTACCTATTTCATTAGATTTTACAGCTGCTGATGGAGAGTATGAAAAATTAATTTACTTTCCTCACTATGGTTCAGGACTTGCTTATGACGGTGTAAACATGCCCAAAAACGATACTAAAGTGAGTTATTTCGACGATGTTTCAGCACCACTAGGAAGTGTAATTCAAGATACTAGCGCACCACCAACCGTTTCAGCACCCACACCACCGGCTAGAGCAGCTACGGATGTGATTTCGATTTACAGTGGAGCTTATATAGACGTTATTGGTTCTAATTTTAATCCAAATTGGGGACAATCGGGTCATGCTTCAGCAAATGCATCCTACGATCCAGGTACTGGAGATTTGGTTTTGGCATATACCAACTTCAATTACCAAGGAATTCAAATTGGAGCCACTCAAGATATTTCATCTATGGAATACTTACATGTTGATATTTGGGTAGCTGGAGTATTCAATCCTAGAATTTTTGTCATCAGTGGGGGAGCTGAAATTCCACACACAATTACGAACACAGCAGCTGGAGCATGGATTAGTACAGATATTGAGGTTACGGGAATAACAGGTAACTTAAATAATGCCTATGAAATCAAGTTTGATGGAGGTTCAGGCTCAAACCCAGCTATCTATGTTGATAATTTATATTTTTGGAGAACCCCTCCATCTTATGATCTATCATTGACAGACCTAACTATTGACGGTACGACTATCGATGGGTTTTCGTCTGCAGCGTCTTCTTACACGAAACCTTTATTGTCAAACACTACGATTATACCTACTGTAGCCGCTTCTAATTCCGATACCAATGTTTCAATGACTATCACGCAAGCAACTACCTTGCCTGGACAGGCCACAGTTCTATTGACAGCTCCTAACAATAATACTGCAACTATTACTGTTGATTTTACATTGACCATTCCTGCATCAGCAGCACCAACTCCACCTGTAAGAGACCCTTCAAATGTCATTTCTATTTATAGTGATGCCTATGATGATATCGTTCTTACTGGTTTTCCAACGAGTTGGTCTGATGGAACACATACCTTCCCATCAATAGGTGGAAATGAAGTTATTTTTGGAGATGGAAGCGAATTTATAGGAATTCAAACAGAAGCAAATGGGATTGATTTAAGCTCGATGGAATACATGCATATTGATTATTTTACCTTTGATGATATAGAAATAAAAATGAAATTAGTAAAACTTTTGGGAGGAGCAACAGATCAACTTGTTTCTTTAGGAACAACTGTTACTGGTTCTTGGCAAAGTGTTGATATAGCCATGACTAATTTTGATTCAGTTGATTTGACTGCAATCGAACAATTATTAATTGATCCTCAGGGAAGAATAGATGTTTACTATGATAATTTCTATTTCTACAGAGAAGCGTCTATGGGGCTTGACGATACTAATTCAGCTTCATCAGGGATATATCCAAATCCAACGAATGGACCAATCAACGTTTCGGGTGATGTCTTCAGTGTTACAGGTCAGAAATTGTTAGAAAATACTGATGACCTCTCTAGCTTGCCATCTGGAATCTATTTTGTAAGAAGTCAAGGAACCACATCTAAAGTGATCAAAAACTAATATCTTTTAAATAATTTTGTTTCAAACAAAATAAACCCACGCTCGTCAGAGCGTGGGTTTTTTTATGATTGGTTTTCAGGTTTTAAGGAGGATAAATAAACTAAAAATATAGCAAACAACTATGGATAAAATCATTGCTTTTTATTGTTCAAACGTATAATTCAAGGTTCTTTTATTTGTATGCTTGTCAAAGAGTAGTAATAGTTTGTTGTCTTTTTTAAATACGACAACATAGTCTTTACCTTTATAGGTTTCACCTTCACTTGTACAAGTACTATGTAAGATAATTCTATTCGCTTCGTCAACATAGCCCGATACCTTACATCGAATGTTGTCTCTCAATGCACTTAATACTTCGATTTTACCAGTCACTTTCGTTCCTTTGACATCCAATGCTACAGAGAGGGTCAAGCTAGGTTCTAGTCCCTTTCCAAAATCGAATCTTTCAAGTACTTTTTCAGCCTTGTATTTACCGGATGCTATGGTTTTACTTGGCTTTCTCTTCAAGAGTGTATGGTATACCCAATACGTTGAGTTTTGTATATATCCAGTTTCTTTTGCGAGGTCATAACCTGAAATTTGATGCCAAATTTCGTTTTTATTTGAAATGGTTTTGAGTACTTTGACCTTGAATAATTGGTCCGCTTTTCCAGAACTTCTTTGTTTTACCTGAAATGCGATGTTGTTTTCCTTTGTTGTTGGTTGCTTTCGAATGTTTACGTTGCTGCCTAAAATGTATGCCTCAGAAGATAAAGCGGCATACTTTAGACTAGGGTTCAATATCTTGTTTATATTTTCTGCGCTGTCTTCTACATCAAAGCCCAATTCACTCATTAAAGTTTCCGAATCATTGTCTTTTTTATAAGTGTAGATGGCTTCCAAAATTCTATTTTTAAATTGGTCACTGCTATTTTCATAGCCAATTTCCTTTAAAAAGTCAGCAGTAGTAAGTTCTTGAGCGTTTAGATTTATCACTGAAATAGACGTAAAAAATAGGAGGGTGATAATTTTTTTCATGGTGAGCTGTTTTAGGTGAATACTTTGATTACAGTTGTCATATTAAAGATAATATTTTTTCTAACCCAATAACCGTTCCAAACTTTTTTAAACACTTGATTTTCATGTTTTTGTTTGGTGTCAATCAGTTTTTAAAAATAATCGCAAAGTTTTTTTGTAATAAAAACGGTTGGCTATTGCTGAGTTCTCTTTATAGAATTATTTTTTCTTACAAATAATTGAATCTTTGGTTGTAGTTAGCGCCTTTGACATACAAATAAATTCAACCTTTAGACCTTTTTTTGTTCAATAATTTTAATAGCGATACAATAGGAACAATGTCCTTATTTTCGTAGCTTTAATTGATAAATTATTCGAACATGAGAGGTGTCAAGTATTGTTTTTTTGTAATGAGTTTCTTTTGTTGTACCCCTTCTTTTTCACAAGAGAAAAAAGAAAAATTGAACGTACTCTTTATCATTGCAGATGATTTGAATTGTGCCATTGGCGCTTATGGCGACAAACAAGCGCATACACCTCATATTGACAATTTAGCCCAAAGTGGTGTGCTGTTTGGTAATGCGCACAACCAATACCCACTTTGTGGTCCTTCTAGAGTATCTATGATGACGGGATTGTATCCCGATCAGACGTACTCAAAGCGCAATCGATTGTATGTACGTCAAACCCTACCTGATGTGGTTACTTTGGGGCAAAAGTTTAGGATGGAAAATTACCAAAGCGTTCGAGTTGGTAAAATTTACCACTACCACAATCCTCGCGATATCGGTACTGCTGGGCACGATGATACTTTTACCTGGGATCAAACTGTCAACCCTTATGGGAGAGACAAGATAGAGGAGCGCAAACTACATAAGATCAAACCTAAATTTGATGGAGGTACCTTGAGTTGGATGTCATCTGAAGGTGAGGATGCTGAGCAAACAGATGGGATTGGAGCTTCTGAAACTATAGCCTTTTTAGAGCGTTTTGCCAAAAGCAAAGAACCCTTTTTTATGGCCTTTGGTCTTTACAGGCCGCATGTTCCCTTTGTGGCGCCACATCACTATTTTGATCTCTACAAACAGACAAATTTTGAAATCCCCGAATTCACAGACACTGCTTTAGCATCACTACCCAAAGGGGCTACGTTGTCACTACGTGCCAAAAAAGAACAAATAAACTTACCGCTACCGCTCGCAAAAACCATAAAAGAAGCTTATTACGCCACTACTAGTTTTGTAGATGCCCAAGTAGGAAGGGTTTTGAAAGCTTTGAAAAAAACAGGATTGGACAAGAATACAATTGTTGTTTTTACTTCGGATCACGGTTATCATTTGGGAGAAAAGGGACATTGGCAAAAACAAACCTTATTTGAACAAGGAACTCATATTCCTTTAATTGTAGCTGGACCGGGAATTCACAGTGATATCCAAAAGTGGAAAGCACCGGTAGAACTAGTAGACGTCTACCCAACTTTGATGGAATTAGTAGGAATGCAAACACCTGAATTTGTGTCTGGAAGAAGTTTTGCACCCCTATTGTTAACCGACCAAAAGAGGGTGCGTCACAGTGCACTCACAGAATTACAAGTCCGTAAAAAAAATTACAAAGCACATGGCTATGCCTTGAAGACTGACCGTTATCGTTTGAACCAATGGAAGGACAAGAATGGGTTTTCTTATGAGCTATACGACCATAAATTTGATTCTGCTGAAAACAAAAACTTAGCAGAGGATTCAAGCTATAAAAAGCAAAAAGACTCCTTGATCACTGTCTTACAATCACGTATAATTGAAGCTCAAAAAGTACCCAAAGGTTTGGGGCGACAAATCAGAAATGCACAGCCTATTGCGGATCCTAAAAACAGCTATTCCTATTCTAAATAAACCCTAGTTTTCTAAGTATCCCAACAATTTATTTTAGTATTTTCGTAGGAAACGCTAAAGAAAAAAAGATGGAATATATGGGTATGTTTGTGTTTGTAGCACTAGGGATTGTATTGGGGATTGGAATAGGGTATGTATTGTTTTCTAAAAAAGGAGATGTCAACATATACGAAACCAAAGTGTTCAAGGATTTGGATCAAAAGCTCCGAAAAAAAATTGAAGAACTCCAAGATACAATTACAAGCTTGAATCAAGAAAATTCTGTCTTAGAAACACAGGTAGATCATCAAAAAAAAGCGGAGCAGCACTTAAAAGAAGAATTGTCGAAACATAACATTGCTTTTTCTTCCAAAGAACAAGAGTTTACAGATTTAAAAGTGGCACATGCTACTCTTGAAAACGAAGTGGCTGCTCTTAAAGAAAAACAGCAAAAAGAGTCAGAAACTCTTGCTGCTCTCAATGAGAAAATAGAAAAGCTACAAGAAGAAAAACACCTGCTCACCAACCAACTTTCGGTAAAGGAAAACGACTTGGAAAATAGTGCCTCTCAATTCAAACGAGTACAAGAAGCGTTGGACAATGCAGAAGAAATTAAAAAAGAACTCGAAGAAAACCAATTAAAAAATCTTTCTGAAAATGCAGCGCTAAAAGTAGAGAACACAAGTTTACTTGAAAAGTTAGAAAGTCAGAAAGTTGCGATGAAAAACTTACAAGAGACATTCGAAAAAGAGTTTAAAATTAGTTCGCAAAAAATACTAGAGGCAAACAACGAACGTTTTATCAAAGACCACGAAAAGTCTTTGGGAGACGTTATCAAACCCCTCGAAAAAGACCTCAAAGGTTTCAAAGAGAAAGTTGAGGAGCTGTATGCCAACGAATCCAAAGAACGTTTTAATTTAGGGAAGGAACTTCAAAAATTAAACGAGCTAAATCAAAACTTAAAGGACGAGGCTCATAATTTGACCCAAGCTTTAAAGACAGAATCTAAAACCCAAGGAGGCTGGGGAGAGATGATTTTAGAAAGTGTCTTGGAAAAAAGTGGTTTGCGCAAAGACGAGGAATATTTCATGGAACACCAGTTATTTGATGACCATGGAAAAGCACTCAGAAGTGATGCTGAAAACAAAAAAATGAGACCTGATGCTGTAATCAAGTATCCCGGTGACCGTCATGTTATCATCGATTCTAAAGTATCTCTCAATTCCTTTTTACGCTATGTAGATGGAGACACCGACGCAATTCGTAAAATTGCAATTGAAGGTCATGTCAAAGCCATCAAAAATCACATCGATGCCTTGAGTAGCAAAGGCTATGACGATTACGACAAAGCCTTAGATTTTGTAATGTTATTCATACCGAGTGAACCCGCATATATTGCCGCCGTTCAGCAAGATCCCAACCTTTGGAATTACGCCTATGAAAAGCGAATCTTACTCTTAAACCCTACCAATTTGATTACTTCCTTAAAATTGATAGTAGATTTGTGGAAACGAGAATACCAAAATAAAAATGTTCAAGCCATCATTGATAGAGGTTCAAAAATGTACGACAAGTTTGCAGGTTTTGTAAATGATTTAGATGCCGTTGGTGATTACATGGACAAGGCACAAAATAAACACAAGGAAGCTTTTAAAAAGCTCAAAACAGGAAATGACAATCTAGTCTTGCAAATGGATAAACTCAAAAACCTAGGAATCAAAAACAAAAAGGAATTGTCACAAGGAATAGTTGATGAGTCAAAATCTTACTTGCATTAATCTTAGTTTGATATAGTTTGAGTTAATAATGTAAACTGTAGCCGTATTCAAACAAAGGTTTGTTGCTTTTATCCCAAAGGTTTGGGCCGTATTTTCCGTTGTAATTGTCTTTTGATTTTGGCCAAGAGTGGGGGAGTTTTCCCTTAAAATCATAGCGACCAAACAATACTTCTGCAATACCTCTTCCTTCCGAACCTGGTAACCAAGCTGCGACAAATGCATCGGACTGCTCGATTTGTTTGGTTGTGACCAAAGGTCTTCCTGAGATTAATACGACGATGGTTGCAACACCCAATTTTGTATAGTTTTCAACATATTTTTGATGCGCATCACTTAGTGTGAGTTTGTAATTTTTGTTTTCATCAGAGATATCTCCGAACATCTCCGCATATGGTGTTTCTCCGACTACTACAATGGCTACATCTGCATCTTGGTGCAATGCAGTTGCTTTTTCATCATAGACTACTTCGTTCTTAGCTTCTTGTTTGATACCTTCTAAAATAGTGGTAGCTCCTTTGTACGTGTGTTGCACACCTTGCCAACGCAAAGTCCAACCTCCAGATTGCAAGCCGGCATTATTGGCATGTTCTCCAACAACTACAATTTTTTTTGTGTTTGAATCTAGTGGCAATACTTTGTCTTTGTTCTTTAGTAAAACCAAAGATTCGCGTACTGCTTTTTGAGCAATTTTTCTATGTGCTTCAGACCCAATTTGGGAAATCAGAGTAGCATCTGGAAAAGGGTTTTCAAACAAGCCCAAACGAAATTTTTGACGCAATATTCTTCGTACAGCATCGTCGATACGTGCCATAGGAATACTGTCATTTTCTACACCATTTTTGACTCCTTTTTGAAAAAAGTCCAAATCACCATCAACGGCCATGACCATGTCGATTCCTGCATTGATCAGTTTGTTTTTTCCAAAACGAGAATAGCCTTTCCAATCGGTAATAACCATGCCTTTGAAATTCATTCCTTGTTTGAGGCTGTCAGTCAACAAGGTTTTGTGTCTGTGCATAGGGGTGTCATCTAAAGTATTGAAAGAGGCCATGACCGCTCCAATACCTTCTTGTACTGCGGCTTTATAAGGGGGGAGTAGACGTTCGTAAATTTCTTTGTCGTTCAAGGTGGTGTTGCCTCCCTCTTTTCCGTAATCTGTAGCACCGTCACCGATAAAATGCTTGGCAGTTGCCAATACTGTTGTGTTGTTTCTAAGTTTTCCTTGATGACCTTTTACAGAAGCTATTGCCATTTTTTTGGTCATTTCAGTGCTCTCAGAAAACGCCTCATAGACTCGTCCCCATTTTTCGTTATAGGGAATGGCGATGCAAGGAGAAAAGGTCCAGTTGAATCCAGTAGCCTGAGTTTCAATTGCCGTAACTCTTGCAGCTTCTTCCACCAATCTAGGGTTGTGACTTGCGCCCATACCAATATTGTGAGGGAAGATAGTAGCGCCGTCAAAGGTATTTTGACCATGAACTGCATCTACAGCCAAGAGCAATGGAATTCCCAAACGTGTAGAGAGCGCTTCTTTTTGTAGTGCAATGAATTTTGCTTGCCACGCTGCTGCGGTATTTCCAGGTGTAGGACCGTCGGTATGTATGACTGACCCTATAAATTTTGTAGCAACATCTCCTTCTGAAATATCGCTAAAATGGCGTACCTGTGACATCTGGCCAATTTTTTCTTCCAAGGTCATAAGTTGCAACAAGGAATCAACTTTCTTTTCAATTAGAACTACTTCGTTTTTAGTGTTTTGCTTTCCTGTATTACAAGCTATAAGCAATGCAAAGCTTAAAACAAGGATGAAAATTCGGTATTTAGAGTATGTAGTCATGGGCCTGATTTGTTGGTTTTAAAAACGTAGGGGTAGGTGTTTTTTATTTAATAAACGATGGTTTGTATAGCGTGTGCCTTGATATTTAGGGTTACCTCGCTGTCACTTACTACCAATTTATAGGAGATGTCTTGGTCTGTCTTGTTCATTACAATTGTGTTTATCTGTCCGTTTTCATTTTGAAATGAAGTACTTTCTAGAGTGCTTCTACTTGTTGTAGTACTGACTCTTTTGGCACCTGGTTTGACAAACTTAGAAAAGTGGCCAATGTAATAATAGGTGGGTGTGTAAATCAGTGTACTAGAACGAGTGTCTGCATGTATAGGAGCAAAACAGAAATTTCTAACGTGGTTGGGACCTCCTTTTTCGTTTAAAAGTATGTTCCAGTCAGTCCAACCAACGACTCCTGAATTAAAGTCATTGATCATGGAGTTACCATAGCGTTCGGCATTGGGCCAATATTGCATCTTTTCAAAGCTAAAGCCTTCTTGACAACCTTCTGTAAATAACAAGTTTTTGGAGGGGTAGGATTCCTTGATGTTTTTTAGATTGTCGTATTTAGGTGCACCACCTGTCCAAGTTTCGTACCAGTGAAACCCAATACCCCAAGCGTATTTCGCAGCTTCGGGATCTTCAAAAATCGTGTTGGCCCTATCGCTGATAAGGTCGCGGTTGTGGTCCCAGACAACTATATTTTTATCACCCAAACCTTCTTTTTCAAGGGTTGGTCCCAAGTAATTTTTTAAAAAGTCTCTTTCCTCCTCCGCGGTATAAATACAGGATTCCCAACGTTGAACAGCCATGGGTTCGTTTTGAAGTGTCAACCCCCATACCGGGATGCCTTCTTGTTCATAAGCTTGGATGAACTTTACATAGTAGTCTGCCCATGTCTGACGAAATTCAGGCAGTAATTTTCCACCTTGCAACATATTATTATTGGTCTTCATAAAAGCCGGAGGACTCCAAGGACTGGCGTAGAACACCATGTCTTTCCCAATCATTTTTTGGGCTCTTTTTATAAATGGAATTCTTTTTTCCTTGTCTTTATTGATAGAAAATGTTTTCAGTTCTGTATCTCCTTCTTCGATATACGTATGACTACCCAGTCCAAAATCGCTGGAGTGAATACTTGTTCGGATAATATTATAACCAATACCTTTCTCACTAAAATAGGCTTCTAGCAATTCTTCTTTTTTAGCTGTATTCAAGCTCGCAAAAACTTCAGCAGAGGCGTCTGTAATGGCACCACCAATACCTAAATAGGTTTGAAAGGTTTTCGCTGGATTGACAAAAACAGCTATTTCCGTCTCTTTCGCTTGTGTCTTTTTTACAAAGGTCCTCGTGTCTGTCTTTTCGAGTCTGAGTGCTGTGTCTTTTGCTGTGGTGTAAACGACAGTGTTTTTGTTTAAAAACGAAATGTTTTCAGAGGGTGCTACTTTTGATTTTGCATTTGAAACCTCTTCTTTTTTAGGGGTGCATGCCCATAATGAGACGACCAATCCAATAGCGATATATTTTTTTAGCATGCTATTAATTTTTGTATTCGTGTTTTACCCAGTCCACTTCCATTACCCATTCTTTGACATCCATAGGAGAATCAGTAATTTTCGCAAAGTTTAGAATGGCAAACATAGGTTCTGGGTATTTGTCTCCTTCTCCAACATTTCTGTAAACCTCTACATCGTCAACGCGGTACACCAAATCACTACCTTCCCATTCGACAGAATATTCGTGGTATTCGTTAAGAGTTACGTCAAACCCTTTTCGTTGACTCCACCAATCTCCTTTGTCACACGCGCCTAAGTTTTTGATAGCTCCAGCTGTAAAATGATCTTTTTGATGGTCACCGTGATGTTCAAAAATATCTATTTCACCAGATCCTGTCATAGGCCAACAGATAGTTTCATCGGCTTGCTGTACGGGAGGTTCATTGTTCTGAGCGCCAAGAATCCACCAAGCAGGAAACATACTAGCTTTTCCATTGCTCCACAGACGTAATTTAGCAGTCCATTTACCCTTGACAAACTCTTTTCGGTTTTTAGAGCAGATACGTCCCGCCACGTATTGGGTTTCAGGGTGTTGTTTGCCGTGTTTGTCAAAATTGTCACAAGGTCTTTTTTCTCCAGTATCTACTACTTTTAATTTTATGGTTCCATTGCTCACTTCACGCGTGTTGAATTCGTTGTCAGGAACGTAACAATGTGTTTCGTTGTTGACCCAGATACGCTGATCTTGCCAGTTTTCTGCGTTAAATGTCTTGAAATCATCCAAAAAATCAACCGTCCACACGGGGGGTTCTTTTGTGGTTGTTTTTTTATTATCTGAGTCGTGTGTTTCTTTTGTCTTACACGCCATTGTCAGTACGGCTGCACATATAATATAAAAAGAGAAAGTTTTTTTCATACTTAAAAATTTTAGATTGTTAGTGTTCTTTATTTCTTGATAATCTTTCTTTGGAAACTTCTGTTTTCTGAAGTTCCTTCAAGGATATACACACCAGGTTCTAAGTTTTCCAATGCGTATTTTTGTGCCTTAATAGGTTTCAGGTGTTTGAGGATACGTCCTTGAATATCCCTGATTATTAAGCTTTCTAAAGCAGATCCATCAGTAGTTTGAACATACAATATATCGGTGAATGGATTTGGGTATACAGATACACCCGTATACAATGCATCTCCAGAACTCAAGTTTCCTGTAAATTCAAAATCGAACCAATTGATATTAAAACCACTTTTTAAGATTTTCATTTTGAGAGTATAGATTCCTGCTTCTAATGTGGTTTGTGTCGCACTCGTCGTCCAGCTTTGCCATCCTCCTGTCACGGGGAGGTTGATAGTTGAAATTGTTTCTGTTGTTCCGTCTTTTGAAAGTTCAAACTGTATGCGACCGCTATCGTAGGCTGCCGCTGTTCTTACCTGTAAATTGAATGTACCACTGTTTTGTACAAAGACATTGTAGGTTGCATAGTCTCCAGCATCAGTGTAGCCAAGGTTTTGACCTCCTCCAACATCTTCGGTATCTTCAAGAGCCAAGCCTACTTGAGTTTCAAAATTTTCTACTTGAATTTTACCAGGAATCAAAGCTCTTTGAACCAAATTGTTTTCTACCGTCACATTGGTAAATGTTGCTAAGGAAACATTCGATGTATTCACAATGTCTGTACCTGAATAGCTTACTTTAATTATATCTTCAGAGTAGAATGAGCTATCCGTGTTGAGGTGGATACTTCTGTTATTTGTATTCGCTATCTCAGCAGATACGATATTTACTGCTTCGTTGTTTACTGTAATAGAAAAATTAGATGCATCGATTTCTTGGTCTGCCAAAGGAAGATTACATACCAATGAAATTGAGCTTTCATCGTCATTTGTATTGGCACTGACCAATTCAAATGAAGTATTTGGATTTGAGGTTTTGTAGAATTCTATACTACTCATATTAAAAGATCCTTCACCGGCTACCAATACTTTTAATACATGTGTGCCTGCTTCCAAGTAACTATTTCTGATGGTCTGATTTACAAAGTAGTTCCAGTTACCTGTCCTTCCTAGAGCGACTTTACCTGTTATATCTATACCATCCATAAAGAGTTGCACAGCACAACCTGTCTGCTCTGTCGCATAACGGAATTTACAGTCGTAATAGCCCTCTTCTGAAACGTTTACGGTATATTTAAGCCATTCTCCTTTTTGGGTGTAGCCTATTTGATAACCATTGTTGTTGACATTATCTGTACTGGTTTGTATGTCTACACCGTCGTTTCGGTACTGCCATCCAGAATTCCAATTTTGATAATTATCAGTAGACAAGGCATAGTTTCCGTAGTCCATATCATTGTAGGCAATACCGTTGGTTCCTAGGTCGTAATCTGACAAATAAATCAATCCTGGAATGGTGTGGTCTTTGTAAGGCACCAAGCTCGGATCGTTGGGTTGTCTTAAAACAGCGTCTACCACATCTTTGTAATAGGTATTGTTGTCTACCAACAAATCATCTGTCAGTTGTTTCAAACCAGCTATGGCATCTGCTGCGGAAGGTTTTGCACCTTCTCCTTTCCAATAATTAATGATCGCTTCGTATTGAGGATTCGAATTGATGGAAAACGGACTCACGATGGTTTCAATACGTTTCCAAGGCCACCAAGACCAACCGATATTATTGCTTTCAAACAAGTCAATGGCCTCGGTATACCACACATTGGAGTTTTCTCCTGATTCTCCCATCCACAACGGGGTGTTGTATTGGTTTCTCATATCCAATACCCATTGAATAGAGGCGGTGTCGTTAAAGGTCCAATACTTGTGGAAACTGTACACCATATTATCATCCCAAGGGGGGGTAAGGCCAGTAAAATCATTTGCAAACCAGTTACCTTCTATAAAGATGATGTGTTCTGTATCATGGGCACGAATGGCATTGGTAATACGAACGTACAAGTTTCGTAAATCGGTAGGCCCTAATTCCCAGTTGATTTCGTTGATCAGGTCATAGCCTCCTATCCATTTTTTGTCTTTGTAAGTTTCTGCAAGTTTTCCCCAAAGTGCTACTGTTTTAGCTTTGTTGTCTTCACTTTCCCACAAAGAAGGTTTGTCTGGGTCGTAATCTGAGATAGCAGCATCTTTTCCCTGTCCACCAGGAGCAGCGTGCAAGTCTAATATCAGATAGATTTGTTTTTCTTCACACCAGGTCAGTAATTCGTCGACCATTTCAAAACCAGTAGTTCTCCATGTATTTTCTCCAGCAACGGGCTCTTCTTCGATAGGAGGAGTAAATAAATTGTAGTGCATGGCCAAACGTACACTGTTGTACCCCCATTTTGCAATAGAGTCAATATCTTGTTTGGTCACAAAATTGGCACGCCAATTTTCATAGAATATTTCCGTCTCCGCTTCTCCGATCAACAAGTTCAGTTTTTCGACGAATTCATGCTGGGTATCTGCACCCACCGAGGAATTCATCATATACCCTTCTTGTAGCATCCAGCCACCAAGACCGACTCCTCTCAACAGTACTTCTTGACCATTTTCATCGATTATTTTTTTACCAGATCTTTTCAAACCTTGGGCATTTAGGGTAAGTGTGCATAGGAATACTAGGCACGCAATATATGTGTTTAGTTGTTTCATTCTGATAAATTATCCAATCCGTATAAAGTGAGTTCTGATCCAACTACAATTTGTGTACTTCCATAGTTAGAGGTAATTGAAAATTTCAAATAGCTAAATTCTTCTGAAATAGAAGGCAATATAAATTCATGTCCTTCACTTGCTGCCTGCAAGACAGCTGCAGGAACGTCACCTTCACTGTTCAAGTCAGGTATTCCCAAATCAAACTCACCGAGTAGGTTCCATGTTTCTCCATCGGAACTCGCATATAAATTAAATGATTTGACGTTTTCCTCTTGATAGTAGTAACTTTTTCCACCACCATTGTACCAATAGGCTCTTTGCCAAAATTTAAAACGTTGGATTTTTACGTTTTTATTTAAATTAATAACTATGTCCATAGGGAAATTCAAACTCCCTCCGTTGTCACCTCTCGTAGCTATAAAATAACTATTGTCATTGTCTGTTTCAACAGTATCAACAATATCATCCCATAAGTTGACAGTTTTTCCTTCATAAGCGTCTCCATTCAAAGATTGAGAGCCAACCAAGGTCCAACTCAATTTATCAATTTTCTCTTCAAATAAAGGAGTCAATTGTCCTCTATCCTCTAAATCCGTCATGTTCCCGTCAAAGTCTTCTACTTTGGTTGAAAAAGTAAATTCTTTGGACTCTAAGCCACGTACAAAAAGACTTTCCTCAGCATTGTTTGAGGAGAGGATTCTCACGATCTCTTCGGTACCCTCTTGAATGTACAAGTAGACAAATACTGTTTTAGAAGCAATATTGTCCCAGGTAACTTTGACCCCCCCTAAATCTGGAGTGATACTAATGCTTTCCTGAACCAAATGGATAAAAGACTCCAAAGGCGTAAAATCGATACTCACTGCCTTTGATTTATTTTGACTCTCGTCAATTACATAGAGTTGTACGTTTACAGGAGTTGTTTGATTCAGTCCTGTAACCTCAACATTTGTATTGTGTTTGCTCGATACACTAAAAACTTCTTCTCCTCTTGAATTGGTGTATACGGCTTTTACATACAAGATATCATCGTCTTCAGGTAGGGTATAATTGATGATTCCTCCGCCGTTGGTTGCAGTAACTGTAAGATCAGTTACAATGCCAGGTGCTTGTGTGTCAATATTGTCATCATCGTTACACGAAAGCAACGAAAAAGAAACAACACAAGCCCATAGTATCGTTATATAATTTATAGTATTTCTCATGACTTTACCATTTAGGGTTTTGTATTAAGCTTGGGTTTCTCGAGAGTTCCGTAAAGCTAATAGGCTGTAAATAATCTCTAGGAGTACTAAAAGAACGTTGTCCAACATCCATAATTTGGTAATAGTTTTCTTCAGACTCTTCGTCTACGGACCATCCTTTGATTGGCGTGGTGAAATATTGATCTGCTAATTTCCACCTTCTGATATCGTAGTAACGTTGTCCCTCGAACGCCAATTCAATCAATCTTTCTTGTTGTATGATTTCACGCAAGCCCTCTTTGTTTGTATGCTTGTTTGGTGTTGCTGCTTTGGTAACATCACTCCAAGCATCTTGCACTGTGGGTACTCCTGCACGGGTTCTAATTTCGTTCAAAGCATCATAGACATCCTCAGAAGGTCCGCTAAACTCATTCAAAGCTTCTGCATACATCAAGTGCAAATCACTCAAGCGTATCATCGGCCAAGGGTAAGTGATGGATTTGTTGTAAGCATCACCCTCAGAATCTTGGTGGACTAACTTTTTTAAGGCGTAGCCAGTTACCAAATAGTCTCCAGTATTGGCGATTCTTCCATGCATTTCACCCTTGCGCATTTTTAAGTTCCACAATGTCCCCCAAGTTCTTATAATCCCTCTGTCAAAACCGAGAGAACTGTAAAAACGTGGTTCTCTGTCTAGGTTGAGTTTGGCAGTCTTATTTCCGTAGGAAGCATAAAAACGTTGGTTGATAGCAATATTTTGAATGCCATACCTGTCGGCATAGTCATAGCTGAGGTCTTGGTCGATAGGCAGTCCATTTTTGGTGTAATAGGTCTCAGCCATTCGCAAACTCGGAGACAACCACTGCCAAGCCGCTTCTACAGAGGAAGAGCCAGGGTCTTTCATCATGGCAGGAGATTGAATTTGCCAGTATTGTCCCCCTGTTACAGGGCTAGAATTTCCCCATAGGAGCTCTGAGTTCCATGGTTCTGTAATCGCAAAACGGTTGTCGTATTGCTTTCTGATGATTTCGTATTGAAAATTATCAGTGTCAAATTTTGGAGGTGTATCCGTGTAATAATACAAAGATGCACCTTGTTCAATAGCAGCGTCAATGGCTTCTTTGGCTGCATCTGCAGCTAGTTTCCATTTGTTGGCATCGTAGGTTAGGTTGAAAAAAGGTTCTCCTTTAGCATTGACAAAGTCTGTATAAAAGTCTGCATTTCCATTGAATAGTGGACTCGCACTGTACAGCAATACTTTGGCTTTGATAGCTTTGGCAATCACTTGATCGATACGACCAACATCGTTGTTTCCAAGTACTTTTTCGGGTAAATCTTTGATGGCTTCATCGATGGTGTTGACAATGTATTCGAAACAAGCATCTACTTTGGCTCTTTCGACACGTACTTCCTGATCTGAAGCAGAAATAGGAAGGTTGCGATCTACAATCGGAACTGGGCCGTAGTTGCTGACCAACATAAAATGGTAGTAGGCTTTTAAGAATTTGGCTTCAGCCTTCCATTGGTTTTTTTCTGTTTGTTCCATATCAACTACCAAATCGATATTATCGATCAGTGTGTTGCAACTTCGAATTCCTTCCCATACAGAGCCTTGTCCTCTTCCTCCTGCACCAAATCCAGACCAGTAGCCCATCAGAGGAGAAGAGACACTTTGTTGTCCTTTCATCATTTTGATAGCATCAGATTCTTTAGGAACGGGAACTGCCACTTCATCACTTGCCAAAACATAGCTGGCATAGGTTCCGTCATTTTGTGGTAAATAGCTGTAACTATTAGCCAAGGCATTGTAAGCTGTTTCTTTTCGGTTGAAAAGCAAGCGCAATTCCTGAGTACCGTCAGGAACAATATCTAAATAATCTTCGCAACTCGTAAACAGCGAACTGCTACATATGCTTAAAATTGCGACTATATAATGTTTGTAATTCATCTTGTGTTTTTTAAAAATTTATCTGAGCTCCCAAATTAATTACGCGTTGGATTGGGTATCCCAAACCATTTCCACCCATTTCTGGGTCCCAAAGTTTGAATTTCGAGAAATGCAAAAGATTCAAACCTGTAAAGTAAATCCTTGTTTTTGCATTTTGAAAAACCTTCCCTGCGGACGATGGAATGGTATAACCAAACTCCAAACTCTTCAGACGAAGGAAATCGCCGTCACGCATCCACCAAGTAGAAGTTTTTTCGTTATTGTCAATTTGATAGGTAGACAAACGTGGCCAAAACGCATTTGGATCAGGATTGGCTTCAGACCAGTGGTTGTCTGCGATGATACTCAGTGCATTTCGCTCGTTTACAAAAGGCGAGATGTCGTTTGGATTGATAAAAAAGGAAGACCGAGCGGACCCCTGCATAAAGACAGAAAAGTCAAAGTCTTTATACACTGTTGAGAACCCAAAACCATAAACTATCTCTGGTACGCTCGGCTTTCCAATTGCTGTTTGATCCAATTCATT
>JBMZVD010000007.1:0-43466 GCA_049625305.1 Flavicella sp. | reverse complement strand
TGGGTCTAATTTTTCTAAAAGCTCTTTAGAATCGCTCTTTGGTGGTCTACCTCCTTTATTTCCCTTAGTACCCTTGTTGAACTTTCTTTTATCCATAGAATTAGTTTTTTTGGCTTTAACTGATTTATTTTAAAACTGATTTTTACTAATTCTGTTTATCTATTCTTGTTGTATCTTCTTTTATTTTATGTTTTCTTCTATGTTCTTTTATTGTTTTATCTGTTCTTATTAATCTTCTTTTATCTATTCTTTTCTTATAGCATTGCGTTCGTTATGCTTTCGCATACTTTGTGATTGAGACAATTAAAGCAATAATAATATCTAAACATCTGTAAATGTTATTAAGCAGTAGGTTTAAAATTAAAGACCACCTCTTTCATAGATTGAGGTGGTTTTTTATTTAGATATTATTTAAGTTAAACAAAGGTTGTCTAGCGTTTACAGTTACTTGTGAAATTTGTTTTGGCTTTCCATACCTGTATTGAAAGTATAGTTTTAAGAACCTAAAATCACCTCTTTCTATTCCCTCCTTTAGTCTTTGCATACCCATCTCGCTCATTGGGTTTAATCAACTCGATACGATAAAATTATTTTTATGCAATTAATACATCCAAAATAAAACACTTGAATTTTGAGATTCACAAGAAAATGCAAACATTAAACACACCCCACAAGATCAATACTATATGAGTATCTGAGCTATTCTTTCATGTATATTTTTTTTAATGTTAAAAAATTATTAATATTATGGAACCCTAACAAAAAAAACCATGAAAAAACTACTCCCATCATTACTATTGATATGCAGCACACAATTGCATTCACAACTCACAACCGCGGAAGACTATTTTAAAAGTGCTTTAAAACACGATGCCAATCACGAAATAAAAACAGCATTAGAGCATTACACCAAAGCAATAGAACTGAATCCCAATTTTACTGAAGCTTACAAGAAAAGAGGTCTCTTAAAAGGATTCAAAGGAAATTATAAATCCGCTATAGACGACCTTAAATTAGCGATAAAATTAAATCCAAATAGAGCTAACACCTACGTCACAAAAGGAAATCTAGAAAGACAATTAAGCAATACAACCATCGCTTTACAAGACTATAATAAAGCGATCGAAATCCGTTCAAATTATGCAGACGCTTATTTGCATAGAGGAATTGTATACCAAGAGCTCAATAAAGTTAGCGATGCATTTGAAAGTTACAATGCAGCAATAAACCTTAACCCATCAATTCCTGATTCATACTATCATAGAGGCAACTTACACGAGTCACAAAGTAACATAAAAAAAGCTATCGATGACTATAGTAAAGCTTTTGAATTATCTCAAACCCATTTGCCAGCAATAATTGGAAGAGCAAATCTCAAAGCAAAAACAAATGATTTTAATGGAGCCATTTCAGATTTCACAACAGCTATTGAAATAGCTGAAAATGATATGCTCTATTTACGAAGAGGAAGTGTTAAAGCTAAAGTGAAAGACTATTTAGGCGCAAAAGAAGACTACACTCTTGCTATTAAAATAAATCCTAATAATGCAAAAGCATATTCTAGAAGAGGGTTTATTAAATATAAACTAGAAAATTTCAAATACGCAATCATTGATTACAATTCAGCAATTGAACTTGAACCCGAACTTGCATCTTCATTTTACAACAGAGCACATTGTTATATAAAATTGCAAAATCACGAAAAGGCAATTCAAGACCTTTCAAATACAATTAAACTAGACCCTAAGAATGCAAATGCTCACTTTTATAGAGCTAAACAAAAAGAAAAACTTGAAAATTTTGAAGGTGCTGCAGTAGATTATTATTTAGCATTTGAATTGACAAAAAAACATTCAAATGCACTATCAAGAAGTGCTGAATTAAAAAGAAAGCTAAAAGACTACAAAGGTGCTGTAAAGGACTATACCAAGTCAATTGAACTTGATCAAAAAAAGGATATATATCTTCAAAGAAAAACTTTAAAGATTGAACTACAAGACTTCAAAGGTGCCATAGAGGACTATTCAAAAGTGATTGAATTCAATTCTGAACTTAAATCTAATTCTCTATCAAATGAAATCACTAATCAAATTGAAAAAAGACTAGACAGTAGTCATAGAACCGAAAACATAACAGCTAAAGTATTTTAACTAACCATTAAATTAGCGATTGAACTGAACAGCAAAAACGACATCTCTGAATATTTGGTGATGTCGTTTTTTTAACTTTATACCATTCTGAATTTAAAGTAAATATTTACTGAATTGTCTTGTCACTTTAAAACAAGTAATCCTGTCAGACAGAATATTAAATTAGATCTCGTAATCTTTTTGCAGCCAATTCTGTAGTAATGTCTCGTTGAGGAGAACCAAACATTTCGTAACCCACCATGAATTTCTTAACCGTTGCACTTCGCAACAAAGGTGGGTAAAAACTCATGTGCCAATGCCAATGTTCGTTATCTGCCCCATCAGTTGGTGCCTGGTGGATCCCACTAGAATATGGAAAAGAAGTTTGAAACAAAGCATCGTATGCCTTAGTTATTACTGAAATCGCTTCTGCAAAATTCTTCGTCTGCTCCTCGTCCATCAATGAAATGTCTTTTTGAGCTTTTCTAGGAACAATCATCACCTCAAAAGGCCATATCGCCCAGAAAGGTGTCAACACTACAAAGTCATCATTCTCATAAATGATACGTTCTTTGGCTACTAACTCTTGCGCTAAGTAACGCTCTAATATAGATGCTCCTTCTTTGTCAAAATACGCTCTGAGCTGACGGTCTTTTTTGGCTACTTCATTAGGCAAAGACGACTGGCTCCATATCTGCCCATGCGGATGCGGATTGCTACACCCCATAACAGCACCTTTGTTTTCAAAAATTTGCACGTAATCAATATTGTCAATAGCTCCGAGTTCTCGGTACTCTTTTTGCCATACCTCAACCACTTTTTGAATCGCCGAAACCTCCATATCTGCCAAGCTCTTTGAATGATCAGGACTGAAACATATCACTTTACAAATTCCCGTCTCACTCTTGGCTTGCAACAACCCATCTGAAACTTCAAAAGCAGGTGAATCTTTCTGTAAAGCTGCAAAATCATTTGTAAAGACAAATACATCTTTGTAATCTGGATTGACCTCTCCATTGATTCTTGTGTTGGTGGGACACAGGTAGCAATTTTCATCGTAGGAAGGACGTCTCTCTTTTGAAATTTCTTCATTTTGTCCTTGCCAAGGTCTTTTGGATCTGTGTGGAGATACCAACACCCATTCGCCAGTCAAAACATTCAATCGTTTGTGTGAATAGTCTTGTAAATTTGTATTCATAATTTTTTATTTGATGATACGTGTTCCGGCTGATAAGGCTACTTGATAGACAGAACAATCTTTGTTAAATGTATTTTTGTAATTTTCTGAAATCTCCTCAACAAAATCATTAATCTCTGACTTTAAAATCAAGTTGATGGTACAACCTCCAAATCCACCTCCCATCATTCTTGCACCTAGGATAGCAGTCTGGTTTTTGGCAACCCCTACAAGGTAATCTAACTCGACACAACTAACCCTGTATTTATCACTCAATCCATCATGTGATCGGTACAACAATTCTCCTAAAAGTGCTAGATCTTCATTTTGAATAGCCTCGGCAAATAATGCAACCCGAGAATTTTCCTCAATGATATAGGAAGCTTTTTCAAAATCCTCTGTAGAAATTTTGTCTTTTACCTGCTCTAAATCTTCCAATGAAGCATCACGCAAAGCTTTTACACCCAACAAATCTGCAACCTCCTCACAAACCTTTCTGCGGTTGTTGTAAGCACTTTCAGACAAATCGTGCTTGACATTCGTATTGATCAATAACAAACCATACTCTTTAAAATCAATAGGAAATGGTTGCGCTTTCGTTATTCTACAATCCAATAGCAAGGCATTATTTTCAACCCCAAACATACTGGCATACTGATCCATAATACCACATTTGACTCCAGCAAAATGATGCTCTGCCTTTTGAGATATGAATATCATTTCGTTTTTTGACAATGCCAAACCGAAGAGTTCATTCAATCCATACACCACACTGTTTTCCAATGCAGCGGATGAAGACATACCGGCTCCACTAGGAATATCACCTGCGAAAACCATATTAAAATTACCTATAGAATGTCCTAATTTCTGTAACTCAGCAACCACACCCAAAACATAGTTTTGCCAACCTCCCTCAGCCAAAGGCTCCAAACCTTCCAAGCCAAAAGAATGGAGCGCTTCCATGTCCAATGCATAGGCATTACTAAAACTTGCTTCGCTCTTTTGAATTGCCAATACAATCCCTTTGTCGATAGCTGCAGGAAATACAAATCCCTCGTTGTAATCTGTGTGCTCTCCTATCAAATTGATCCTTCCTGGTGAAAAAATCAAAAGTGGTGCTTCACCAAAACGAGTTTCAAAACTTTCTTTTACACTTGCAATTAGCTGTCTATTCATTTTCCTTATTTATTTTTGTGAAATCAAGCGTCCATTTTGCAGCATAACGTTCGCCAGAATCAAGGATTTGCAATCCTTGTCCATTGTTGAAGCTATCCGAAATACCCGTCATGGGTTCGACCGCTATTTCATTTCTATTTTCTGGGGTGTATAACTGTAAAAAATTTTCTTGAGTATTTGATTTTACTTCAAGCTTGTATTCTGGGGTCGTAAAAGCAACCCTATCCGTTTTTAGAACAAAGGAATCGTCTAGTTGTTTATCAGCTACTGAAAAAGGCATTCGTTCTTCACATGGAATCAAACTATCTGTAATCAAATCCGCATTAAATTTAATTTTGTGAGAACTCTCGAAGTGTAAAAAACTGTGCTCAAGATCACTTGAATAAAAATATGGATGCCATCCCAAAGTAAAAGGAAATTCCTTCGTATCTGTATTGCTGAGAAATACTTCAATAGCAATGGAAGTTGCAGTCAGCGTATAACACACTGAAAAATCATAACTATAAGGAAAACCCTTGGTAGATTTAGATGCCTGGTAGCCCAATGTTACAACTGCACAGGATTCAGATGTTGTTTGCGACAAAGGTTCAAAGGATTTGTCATATACCAAACCATGCAATGCGTTTTTCCCTCCATTTTCATTGCACTCTAACTGGTAGTACTCCCCTTTAAAATTATAACTTCCACCAGCAATTCTATTGGCAAAAGGAAACAATAAAGAAGAGGCATAACTGTCTTTGTAAGCAACACCTTCTTGTTCTTTAATGACAGGAACTCCATCAAAAATTAAAGTTTTCAAACGCGCTCCTTCGTTGAGAGAAATCTCCGCATGTACAGAATTGTCAGCATTTTTTAATACGATATACTGCTTTTTAGCAAAAGCTGTGTTTAAAATTTCAAACATTTACAATGATTTTCTTAGGATTATGCTAGCAGGGTTCTCGATATGTCCTTTCTGATTTTCAAGAATCATAGTTGCCAAATTTTCTCCCATCAACTTAAAATCAGTAGAAATCGTTGTGATACCCCCCTGTACAATTTCTTTGAGCAAAGTCTCGTTGTAAGAAATGATACCGATATCTTTTACCAACGTAAAACCTACTTCTTGGATCTTTTTAATAATTCGAATTAAATTTTTATCGTCTAGCACCAAGTAAAGCTCTCCTTTCTGAAGTTTTCTATCCTTTAGATTCTGAATGACTTCATAAGGTATCGCTTGCTCTTTACAAAATGATTCAAAACCTTTTCGCAAACCTAGAGGCTGAATACTACTATCAAATTGCAACACTATTTTCTGATAGTCTTTAATTTTGGAAACACCTTCCAACATTCCATGATATATATCCTTTTCAAAGTTTTGAAATACGGCTGGATACTGCTTTAAATTGTCATGCATTTGATCCAAAATATAAACGGAATCCTTACCCAAGGCCTGAATCGCCAAACCAGACTCCTTTAGGTTGGCCGGCATGATTGCATAGGCATTGTAACTCCCTATATTGTCATTGATCAACCTTCTAAAAACACGCATGTTAAAATGATGAAAAAAGATATCGACTTGAATGTTTTCACCCAATGCACTGACAAAGGAATTGTACAAGTCCTCCTTAAATGAATTAAACTCATCAAACAAAAGAAATATTTTCTTTTCAATTTCTATATCTTCTGTAGCAACATAGTACCCTTTTCCAACTGTAGAATGAATGATACCTCTACTTTTTAACTCATTGAAAGCACTCAACACAGTATCTCTTGAAAGGTTGTTTTTATTTTTGATTGCATTCAATGAAGGTAATTTGTCTCCCTTGCGCAACACCCCCGATACAATTGCTTGTTCAATAGTAGACACAATCTGTTTGTATATAGGGGTCCCGGATTTTTTTTCCAATTCAAATACTTCCATAAAACAAACATACAAAAATATTTTTAAAACATACCAGTACCTACCGGTTGCTTATTTGCTTTCTAATTCCTATATTTGATCACCAATCAATCTTTTTAAACTTTACCAATTCAGTTAAAAGTCTAATATTTTACTACATTAGACATCTCAACTCAACAAACTAAACAAACTATGCAAATTTTAACATTTTTAGGATTTACAGCTCTGGTCGCTGTGATTTCTTATCTCGCAACGAGAAAAACAGAAGAAACTTCTTCAGATGGCTACTTTTTAGGAGGACGAAGCCTTACTGCTGGAGTTATTGCTGGCTCTTTACTATTGACCAATTTATCGACAGAGCAAATTGTGGGTCTAAACGGATCTTCCTATGCTAGCGGCTTGTCTGTCATGGTGTGGGAAACACTTGCTGCCATCGCTATGGTCGTGACTGCTATGTACCTTTTACCTCGATATTTAAAAGGAGGACTTACCACTGTTCCTGGTTTTTTATCTAAAAGATTTGACAAAACCACCAAAACATTGACCTCTGTCTTGTTTCTTTCTGGGTATGTTGTTGTATTGCTCCCTGTAATACTATATTCTGGTTCTCTTGCCATCAGTGGCATGTTTAACGTACCTGAGTTGCTAGGAGTTTCACACACACAGTCTATCTGGATTTGTGTTTGGGGTATCGGAATCATCGGCTCTATTTATGCTGTATTTGGAGGGTTGAAAGCCGTAGCGGTTTCTGATTCCATCAATGCTATCGGTCTACTTTTGGGGGGAATATTGATTCCTATTTTTGGATTGGCTATGATTGGAGATGGCAGTGTAATGGACGGACTTAGTATCCTGACTAGCGAAAACCCTGATAAATTCAAATCTATGGGAGGCCCAACTGATCCTGTACCATTTTATACCATTTTTACAGGAATGATGTTGGTACAACTCTTTTACTGGGGAACCAACCAACAGATCATACAAAGAGCCCTGGGTGCTAAAAATTTAGAAGAGGGACAAAAAGGGTTGTTATTGGGATCTTTTATAAAAATATTGGGTCCTATTATTGTTGTATTGCCTGGAATCATTGCATATCACATCTTTGAGGGAAATTTAGAAAATGCGGATAGTGCCTATCCAATGCTGGTTAACAAAGTATTGCCCGATGCCTATGTTGGATTTTTTGCAGCCGTTTTATTTGGTGCTATCTTAAGCTCGTTTAACAGTGTATTGAACAGTTCGGTAACGCTTTTTGGTGTAGACATCTATAAAGAATACATCAACACCGACGCCCAAGAAAAAACGGTAGTGAAATACGGAAAAATCTTCGGAGTCGTATTGGCAATACTAGCCATGTTTATTGCTCCTTTGATTGCAAACGCAGGAAGTCTTTTTGCTTACCTACAAGAAATTAACGGTATCTACAGCATTCCTATTTTAACCATCATTGTGGTAGGTTACACCACGAAAAGAGTCCCTGCGATAGCTGCTAAGATTGGTTTGATATCTGGCTGTATTTTATACATCGTTAGTCAATTTTTTATGCAACCTTATTTCATTGAGAGCGCACTGGAAAAAGCTGCTTCTGATGGCATCACAGACCCAGCAGCAATTGCTCTTGTAAAAGCACAGGCCTACCCACACTTTTTGGATGTGATGGCTATTTTATTCATAGCCAATGTATTGATCATGTTACTCATTGGAAAACTAAAGCCAAGAACTACAGATTTTGTTCAGGAATACACACAACAAGTAGATATAAAGCCTTGGAAACATGTTAAAATTGCAGGTATTGGAATTTGCGCCATTGTCATTGCGATTTATGTATACTTTGCATAAAACAATCCTAAAAAAACCTTCAGCTTCTGAAGGTTTTTTTAGGCTTTAAATTGACCTTTGTACTTGACATAGAGCCACGTCATGATGTGCAAAATGAGTAACAATAGAACAGACAAAGGAAGTCCGTAACTGTAAATCCAAAATGTTTTCATTGCCAATTGACCTCCTTGAAAAGATAGTGTATTGGAAAAATTAAAAGCCCAATTACCCGCGAGTAAATAAGCCACAGGCAACCACAATACAGACAAAACAAACTGTACTTTTAGAATTCCAGAAAACAACCGTTGCCAGCTGTTATTAGGGCTTCGAAGTGCAGACAAAGAACTGTAAACCAGTAGAGGAAAACAAGCAAGTCCAAACCAAGTTAGAAGAGTCCCAAAAGGTACATACTGGGTATCGGTTAGTGAGTACAGTAAAAATTCAGAACCTATCAGCAAAAGGAATGCCGACATAAGAACTGTAATTCCACTTAGAATTAATACAAAGCGTGTCACACTCATAAGGTTTTGGTTAAAAATTATATTTTTTGAAATTATGTAAATAACTTCTGCATAGTTGCCCATTCTGTCCAAGAACCATCGTATACACAATTGTTCTTTTTAAAAGATATTTCACAGGCTAGCATTACGATACAAGCGGTAATTCCGGAACCACACGAAAAAACCAATGCTTCCTCATCCGAGATCTTTTCAGAAAATAAACGCATTAATTCTTTTTTGTCTTTGTAAAAACCATCTTTAAGGACAGCTGTATAAGGTATGTTTTTTGCCCCTGGTATTTGACCACTTTTTAAATTTTTCCTTGGTTCAGGTGCTATACCCTTGAAACGATTCTCAGCTCTAGCGTCGACAATTGTAAATCTTTTTTCATTGGTATTTTTCAAAATTTCACGGTAATACTTGATATTTTTTACGTCAAATTTCGCCTTAAAATCACCCTTTTCCCACGAAGGTTCTTGGATGATTTCCAATGGAAGTCCTTGTTGCTTCCAAGCAGCAAGTCCCCCGTCCAAAACAGCTATATTTTTATGTCCCATTGACTGGAACATCCAACGTACCCTTGGACTAGAAAAAACTCCCAAACGATCAAACACAACGATAGTAGAGGTACTGTTAATCCCCAATTGTTGAGAAACTTCTTCAAAATAAGCTTCAGAAGGTAGGGTATTGGGAAACGCACTGTCTTTGTCTGAAAAAACATGCTTGATATCAAAAAACCGCGCATTAGGAATGGACAAAGATGAATCCTCACTGTCTGAGGCATCCGATACCGGGTGTAATGACGCTTCTAACAACACCAGATCTTTCTGATTTAAATTATTTGACAACCATGCCATCGAAACTAATGCCTCCATATCCTTACTATTTTATGAACTCATTGAAAAAAGAGCTGTCATTATGATGACATCTTGTAAGAAATGAATTCCCCAAGCCCAAAAGATTCCTTTGGTCTCCATGATAGATTTTGCAAGCAACCAGCCCAAAAAACCTGCGACTAGCACTCCGACTGGACCTCCTGGATTCCCAAAATAATGCGCCAAACCAAAAATCAAAGCTGACACTAATTGTGTTGTTGTAGCTGATTTCAAACCATCTAGAGCCACAATAACACCCAAACGTGTAATACATTCCTCCACAAAAGAGTTGGAAAGTGCAAACAGCAAACTAAAAGGCAAGACATAGATCATTTTTTCAATTGAAAACCCTTCAACTTTAACCACCTGAAAATAAATTACTATTGCTGTTATAACAGAAATAACAACAGAGAAACTAGTGCCTATATGTGACCAATTCTCATTTGGCTTGGGTTTGATACCTACTTGAGGTACAGGAATGACAGATGCTGCTGTGTTACCTTTTCTAAAATAAGTACAAAAAGCTTCTTCTTTAAATGATTTTAATAACCTTAGGAAAACAAAAACAGCTAGCAAAGTAATTGATTGGTAAACTATGTGTTTGTTGATAGCTTGCGGAAGTGACTCAAAAAGAACAACATCCCTTGTTAGATAAGCAGTTCCTAGAAGTCCTAGCGTAGCTAAAACTACCAACACTAACAACAAATATGATTTTCTTTTGAATACTTTTGAATCCATGGTAATTTTTGGATTAAAAGTATAGCATTCCTTGCTAAAAGCAAAAGTTTTTCTGTTTTATTCTGCTGCTATAAGTGCAGCTATCTGTGCATTTTGTTTGGCGTTTTGAACATGTTTGGAACCTGTTATTAGTTCAATCTTTTTAAGAGATGGAAAAATTTTCTGAGCGCGTTTCATCATTTTATCACCTGGGAACATGATATCATCGTCAGCTGCAAAAATAGAGATCGGAGTTTGAATGCTTTGTGCTGCAGATTTTTTTATCACAGGAACAGGTGTAAAATCCATAGTAAAATACAAAAACACCTTCGACAAATAAGCTATTGCAAAAGCATCTCGGTCTGTAAATACGGCTGCCAAAAACTTCTCCACATAACTGACTTTTTCAGTTTTCATGAAGCGTTTCATTGGGATAAAAACTTTAAATAAAGCTTTCAATGGATTTCCATTCACGATATAAGCCGGCGAAGACAAAAACACTTCTTTGATATTGTTTTCCTGATACTCCAAGGTTTTTAAAATAATCAAACCTCCAAAAGAAAAACCTGCGAGAGACACTTGCTGTAAACCTAAACCCGAAATAACCTCCTGCATCCATATCCCATACGAAGTGTCTTTCATTGACAAACGCGTCTCAGCACTCTTGTTGGGCTGTGCCAATACATCTACCGCATACAACTTATATTTTCCCAATAAATCTTTGTATGTCTCTAAAGCAATTGGTGCACACCCGTTGGAACCATGAACCAAAATCATCGGTGGCTTTTCGTCATCTCCACAAGCTATGACATGGGTAGTGCCAAAACTTGTATACACTGCTTCTTCAGAAAAACGAACTCCTAAACTTGACATTTTAGTATCGTATAAGGCTAAAATTTCTTTTTTTCTTTGTGCTGATTTGTATAAGGAAACCATATTTTTTCTATTTTTAGGACAAATATACTAATTCACAATAATTAGGACAAGTGTACTAATGAAAAAAACTGCAAAAAAAATAGCAGACGCTGCCAGAGCGCTGTTCAACAAAAAGGGATATAGCAATGTAACTGTTCGCATGATTGCAGAATCACTTGAAATGAGTGCAGGCAACCTCAACTACCATTTTAAAAAAAGAGAAGATATTCTTGAAGCTATTTATTTTGAAATGGTTGCGGTCTTTGACGAACGCGTAAACACGCTAGGCTCACAAAAAATAACCCTAAATACCATTCAGAATGACATACATACAAGTATAAAGCGTATGGTAGCCTATCGCTTCTTTTGGACGGATTTATACAACATACTCAGAAGCAATGACAAAATCAACACCCACTTTGCACAAGCCTATGAAAATAGAAAAAAGGGATTTTTATGGCTTTTCGATTATTTAACGGAAGAGGGAAGCATACAAGCTATACCAAGAAATGAAAGTGAACTGCTTTCAGAAAACATGATCGGTTTTGGGAACACGTGTCTTTACAATTCTTTCTTATACCAAGATGAAATTAAACAAACAGACATCAATTCGCTGACAGAAAAAATGCTATTTCTACTCCATCCTTATTTGACAGCAAAAGGTAAAAAAGCCTATGAAGCACTGTCTTTTTAACACAGTCTCATAGGCTTGATAAATTATTAATTGTCTGTTTCTTTTTGCAAAGTTTTCATATCCGAAACTAAGTCATTTAACTTTGCAAAAACACGTCCATAAATCAGACCTATATCCCAACGATAGATTACCGGACCAAGTAGCGCTAAAACACACAATGCTATTACTACCAAAACAATAACAAATATTGGGAAACCAAAAACAAGCGTCATATCAGGGTTTTGTGCAAGCAATGAGGACACAAAACTTGCCCCCTTAAAAACCCCGTCTTCCACTTTAAACCACATTCCTAAAAAGGTAGCCATAAAAAAATAAGGATACAACACACGAGCCATTCGCTCGTTGATTTTTACTTGGTAACGAACCCAACTGTGAAATGAAGTTAGATATTCAAAACAATTGGCACCCTTATCGATCAATTTAACTCCTTGAAATAATTTCGTATTAACACCGAGTACCACAAAAAAACCAAAAGAGAGTAAAGTTCCAAATAAAGGAACTTGTACCACAAATGAAAATGCTAAAACAAACAATGAAAATGCCAAAATAGCAATCAGATTGATGCGAAACATACGTTTAAATTTGTCAATAATATGTACTGACTTTTGACTGTATAGGTTCTCAATAACCGGAGCCTTAATATTTGCTTCTTTTAAAAAGCCTTCTTTCCAAATTTGTTCAATTGATTTTGCCATAGAGTAGTTTTTTTAGTTTTAATTTAATTCTGTTTATTCTAACCCCTACATTGTTAGGAGCAATTCCAATAATTTGAGCAATTTCATCGTATTTGTTGTCTTCGAGATACAAGGTGATGATCGCACGATCAATCTCTGACAAACGTTTGATTGCCGCATACAAAAGGTTCAAAGAAGCGTCTGAAAATGTAGACTCATCTTCTGTGACATCAAAAGACTGTATGTCAGAGACAAAATTTGAGTTGTTTTTCTTTTCCTTTTTTAGCAAGGTCAAGCATACATTCAGTGCGATGCGATAGACCCAAGTAGCCCACTCAGAATCTCCTTTAAAATTGTCTTTACTGCGCCAAATTTGCAAACAAACTTCTTGGTAGTAATCTTCGTAATCCTCTTGAGAATTAGTATAAGCTCTACAAAGCTTTACTAGAATTCCTGCATAAGGCAAAATTGAATGTGTATAAAAATCGTTGCTCAAAACTTTTTTTATTGGGTTAGTGGTAGAATTTTAAAATTATTACACGTGGCTTTATTTTTTTTTCTCCCTTCTTTACATAGCAATAAAAATAACCTAATTCTAAGAGATTGAAATATACTTTAAAGCTGAATTTGTCATTACAAACTAAAAAACTCCTTTTGTATGACAAATATTTCAAAAAGAACCCTTGAGACTAGTTTCGGCTATTCACCCCCTTGCTTTAGAACCGATTGCACCCTTAAAAAAACTACAACAATCGGTAGTTTTACAACTCAACTATTAGCTTAAAAAATCAAATGAACTACAGATTACTATTGTGGATTGCGTTGGTCATGGTGAGCTGCGGAAAAGCAAGCAAAACCAAAACTATCAAACTAGCGCACGGTTTGGATACCAACCACCCGGTTCACAAAGCCATGGAATACATGGGCACTGAATTGGAAAAGACCTCAGGAGGATTGATGAAACTGGAAATATACCCAAACCAACAACTGGGATCAGAACGCCAATGTTTGGAATTACTTCAAATTGGAAGCTTAGACATGACCAAAGTATCGGCAGCAGTGATGGAAAATTTCTCACCAAACATGAAAGTTTTTGGACTTCCATTTCTTTTTAGAAACAAAGAGCACACTTTTAAAACCTTAGATGGACCTATTGGAAAAGAACTTCTCGATGGTGCTACCAAATACTGGTTGAAAGGATTGGGGTATTACGATGCTGGAAGTAGAAGTTTTTACACCAAAAAGGAAAGTGTGATGACCCCTAAAAACCTTAATGGATTGAAAATACGTGTTATGGAAAGTCAGACAGCCATGAACATGACACGCAGTATGGGAGGTTCCCCAACCCCTATTTCTTCAGGTGAATTGTATACTGCACTACAACAAGGAGTGGTAGACGGTGCAGAAAACAACCCTCCTACTTTTTACCTATCTAGACATTATGAAGTATGTAAATATTTTTCTTTAGACGAACACACAACCATCCCTGATGTTTTGATTGTAAGTACACATCTATGGAAAAAACTAAACACGCAACAACAAAAATGGTTGCAACAAGCAACAGATGCTTCTGTAGGGTTCCAAAGAAAATTATGGGCCGCCTCTGAAGAAGAAGCTTTGGAAGCAGTTAAAAAAGAAGGGGTAGTTATCACTAGACCTGACAAATCATCGTTTAAAGAAGCTGTAAAATCTATATATGATTCGTATAAAGATGACACAGAAATCTACCCAATTATTACTCGAATTTTAGAAACTAAGTAATGGAACTCAGAAAAAAAATAGACCGAATTTTAGGAAATGTTCTTGCAACAATTATGGCTGTAATGGTCGTCAATGTATTGTGGCAAGTATTCACACGTTTTTTATTGGGAGATCCAAGCTCTTTTACAGACGAATTAGCAAGGTACCTTATGATTTGGGTGGGCGTTTTAGGAGCTGCCTACATTTCAGGACGTAGTATGCACGTTGCCATTGACCTATTACCAACAAAACTCAACAAGGACGGACAAGTAAAATTGAAAATATTTGTAAATATATTGATCATCGTATTCTGTTTTGCAGCACTAGTCGTTGGAGGTTCTCGATTGGTATATATCACTTATATATTACAGCAATATTCTCCTGCTTTGCAAATACCTCTAGCATTGGTTTACCTTATCATTCCGATAAGTGGTTTGCTTATCATTTATTACAAAATTTCTGACATCTTAAACAAACAATAATGGAATACCTACCAATCATAACTCTCGTTCTAAGTTTTATCATCTTTTTAGGAATCGGTGTTCCCGTAGCGTGGAGTATCGCAATTTCTTCTTTGTTGACCATGATGGTCTCTATACCCGTATTACCTGCCCTAACAACAGTATCGCAAAGAATCGGTACAGGTCTAGACAGCTTCGCGCTGTTGGCCATACCATTTTTTGTCTTGTCAGGTCAATTGATGAACAAAGGTGGAATCGCACATCGTTTGATTGCTTTTGCCAAAACTATTGTTGGAGCACTCCCTGGGGGACTGGCCTTGATCAATATCATCTCTGCTATGTTGATGGGTTCCATTGCTGGATCTGCCATGGCTTCTGCCTCTGCAATGGGAAGTATCTTAGGACCTGAAATGGAAAAAGAAGGGTATTCCAAAGAATTTGGTGCAGCAGTCAATGTCACCTCATCAACTATCGGACTGATCATTCCCCCAAGTAATGTACTGATAGTTTATTCTTTAGCCAGTGGAGGAGTTTCTATTGCAGCACTATTTTTGGCAGGCTACATACCGGGAATCCTAACAGGTCTTTTCTTGATGATTGTAGCCTCAATATGGGCAAAAAAGAAAAAATACAAGTTGGGAAAAAGAAGCTCTTTGAAAGAGGTGTTTCATACGTTTATCAAAGCCTTTCCTAGTTTGATGTTACTTTTTGTGGTTATTGGTGGTATCGTAACGGGAGTTTTCACGGCCACTGAAGCTTCGGCTATTGCAGTATTGTACACCTTGGTATTAGGGTTTTACTACAAAGAAATCAAAACCAAAGACCTTCCTCAAATTTTGTTAGACTCATGTGGTACAGCTGCGATCGTGATGTTGCTAATCGGTACATCTATGTCTATGTCATGGGTAATGTCTTTCGAAAATATTCCTCAAGAATTAAGTGATTCTCTACTAAACTTGAGTGAAAATCCAATTGTCATACTTTTGGTCATCAACTTACTTTTACTGTTTGTTGGGATTTTTATGGATATGACTCCAGCAGTTCTGATATTTACGCCTATTTTCCTACCGATCATTACAAAATTAGGTATGGATCCAATTCAGTTTGGAATCGTAATGGTACTAAATCTTTGTATCGGACTATGTACACCTCCAGTAGGATCTGTACTCTTTGTGGGAGTTGGAATTGCCAAAACATCTATTGAAAAGGTGATAAAGCCTTTAATTCCATTGTTTGCCGCAATGATTGTAGCACTGTTCTTAATTACCTACTTCTCAGAACTATCACTGTTTTTACCGAGATTGTTTGGTTTGATATAAAGCCTCACACTAATCGATACGCCTCACTTGAATGTTCTTGTAGATTGCACTTCTCGTAAACATATGACGAAAACCAATCCTACCAGATGTCAAGTCAGGCGTATTTTTTATACTCCATTTACAGTACAAAACATCGGATGTATCTCGCTTGTTTTGGATTGACATTGTGATACAATCTTTGGACTTCACAACTTCTATATGGTAAGTAATGAAAGGTTTGAAAAGTTGTGTATTGAAATAATCAGGCAAGATATCTGTCCCTTTTAACCCCTGCTTTTTTGGATCGTATTTTCGCATTCGAATGTAATCTTTGTCTTTGGAATATTCTGTTGCAGAAAACGCAGCATAACTAATATGATAGGCATGCATATGCTCGAAGTAAAGTGACATTTTAGGAACCTTCCTTTTGGACTTCCACTCAGATATGTCCTTGGGAAAAGCATCGGTTCCTTTACCAGAAGCCATAAAATACAAAATATTGACACAGCGTGTCACTGTATCTGTTCTTGTATAGTCATAATTTATCCTAATATTCCCCTTGAATACCTGTCGAGTCCAGAGTACAGCATGACAACTGTCATTCATGTACGTTTTACCCGCTTTTAATTCCATTCCAGCTTCTGTGTTGGTAACAGTAGCCATCAAACCATCTAGCGTCCAATTTTTACGCCAATCATCAGTTCCTGCATCTTCAAACACCAATGTGTGTTGGTCTTGCTTTTTGGTTTGTTTCGACTCTTTGTAGTTGCAAGAATAAAAGGACAAAACCACAATAAAAAGAACCAAGTATTTTTCGGCAAGTAGGTTCATACATTCAATTTATGTAAAACTACTAAATCATCTCAATTGTCTACAAAAGGATCTTGCGAACCAAGCTTCCTTCTGCTGTTTTCAAAGAAATTAGATATATTCCTTTTTTAACTTTTGGAAGCGCTATACTTTCATCAGCACTTACAATCGTCTCCTTTTCAAACACTTTTTTACCCAACATATCATAAATTACGATATGTGTATTTCCTTTTTTCAACCCTAAAAGTCGCAACCTATCTTCACGAGTCTTATACACAACAATATGTTCTAGTCTTTTGTTTTCATTGGATAGAAAATTAGTCTTTAAATGCAGATAAAAACGCCCAGTAGATCCGGAAGTTAAAATGTCAGTAGTATAAGAAGTGTCTGCATCACTCAAGACAGTAGTGGTTCCATGAGTTCTATCTTCTAAATAAACATTAAAACCAGAAGGAATATTTAGAGAATTGGCTGTAAACGTTACTGATGTATCTGCACTCGAAGTGACTCCCAATGGAAAAACCATGGATTCATATCCACTGTTGGGTACCGTTTGTACTTGGTATTTGCCATCTACATCTGCTTCTAACAACTCAGTATACAAATCGAAGTCTGTAGCAACTCCTGAAAACACTTTACCGTCCATACCGTTGTCAAATCCTTTGCTTGCATTTTCTCTGAATCGAACACTAGCAAAACGTTCCAAACCATTTGCATTTGCAAGAATTCGAATTTCAGGATAATCAACCTCAACATCTTGATTGTCTGATTTGTGTTTTCTTTGAGACGCTTTGAAAATGAAATTTCCATCAGAAGCCGTCTCTACAAAAAATCCTTGACCTGGTGCTATTTGGATTGGGACAATATCTTCAGATAGTTTGGCTTCGTATGCACCCGTAATTGTATCGAGAACCCATAAGGTTTCAGAAGCCAAAAGAGAGGAGTTATTCGACTCTTTGAGCAGTTCATTACTGTTGATATATGCTGTAAAAGGGTTTCCAATCAAATTAAAGTCTGTAAGTCCTTTGCTCAATACCACATTTTCGACATCTGAAGTTTGAAGTGATCCCTCAAAAGAAACAACTCCGGCACTTGCTCTTTTTACCAAATAACCATTTCCTGCTTCAAAGTTAGCCTGAGTTCCTTCAGAATAACTCCAATAATTTGAAGTATTTGCGTTGTCATAGGTCGCAATAGCCCGATCTCCTTCTGTCGTATAATCAATAGCATTCGCATCAGACCAAGAGGTGTCATAATACGAACCTACTGTAGGCACTGCAAGTAACTCCCAAGTATTAGACAGTTCTATTTCATAGGTTACCGTTGCATTAACGTTTTCATTAGCTATAAGGGTAGCTCCTGATTGAAGCTTTATTTCCTTGGCAACTACACTCGAATCAAGTGTTGGAAAGTTTTCAGCATCCTTTGGAATGACAATCGTATTTGATGCTGAATTTGGAACAGCCTTTTGAGTCCAGTTCGATGGATTTAAATAATCAGAACTTAAAGCTCCGGACCAATTGTCTTTTAGCGGCGTGTTTTGAATAAAAAACTGCAGGTCTGCTATATAAAAAGTACCATTTCTATTTTTATTTGTCCATACAGCATCACTTCCTTGGTAATGAAGGGCTAAAGTAACATTTGAACTTTCAGATGTATTGGCAAAAGCTGACAAATCAACAATACCTTTTACGAATTTTCGCTGGTCTGAAGTGGTTCCCAATTTCCCTGAATGTATTGGCAATGTTTGCCAAGTTGCTGTTGATGCATCTCCACTATAATCTGTAGATATCTCAATCGTAACGTTTGCAATATCTCCATCTCCATACCTTCTCTGTGTCCAAAAAGAAGCATAAACATAACTGTCTTCATTGGATAAATTTGAAGAAGATAAATTTAGTGGAGTAAAAACCGCTCTAGCATCCACAGCAAAATTTGTATTCTGACCGTTGAAATTCTTAGTACCACTAAAGGAAAGACTCAGTTGGTTTCTAACGCCTCCATTGGGAATTCTCAATTCGTTCCTGTCCATTTCATCATCAAATGATGGGTTACTGTCATTGGCGTCTGGTATGTCTGAAACTCGTTTTAATAATAGATCACCATCAGGATGCCCAGCATCACTTGTGATATCTTTGCTAAAACCTCTACCGTTGTCAGCTCCAAAGTCTTCTGCATACAAAACTATACTAGTTTCAGTATTCGTGATCCATGAAGGCAATGCTCCCAAGCGATACGCTAATTGACTTTCGTAAAGAGATGTTTCGTCTACGTGGACTCCTTGTGATTCATTGACTTGAAATTGATTTGCTGCTGTTGAGAGTGTGAACCCTTTAAGACCAGAAACAATCGGTGTGATAAATTTTTGGTACCTATTGTCTGAATTAGATCGCCAAGATTTCACGTTAGAACCCTTATAAGAAACTCCTTCAAAATTCCACAAAACTAAATGCTTAAGATGGTTAGGAAGCGAAGAAGTAGCCCCTCCAAATTTGGTAAAGAAACCACCTTTACAAAAATCGAATAAGTTCGACCTCGGTTGACTGGCATGTACTTCCATACCAGAATTTCCATTTGCTGGGTGTATATTTCTCCACATCACATTTGCAATAGAGCTTGCACTTACACCACAACCATGCCAGATACCCGATGAATCGTCATGATTTCTACCGATAAGACATCCTGTAGAATTTTGAGAAGTAATAAAATTATGACCCGGATTTCCAACGTAATGATTGTCAATTGCAGAACAATAACCAGAAAACTGAAACATTGCTGCTTGTGAAACTGCAGAAAAAGTAACGTTTTTAATCCATCCGTTGGCCACGTGATTGAACTTAATACCACTCCAACCCGAATCACTCATATATGCGTGAGGACCTGCTTCAGGCTCACCTGGATACAACTCTTGAGGTGCTCTGTGATGTAGAAAATTGTAGGTGTAAGCTCCCACGTATTTTAAATCCTGAACCCCGACAGCCTCCAAGGCTTTGAAATTGTTTACTTTCCAATTGTAACTTGCATTGATTGCTCTGTGTATCGGTTCTTTGAATGTAATTGTATTCTCTGTTTTACTGACAACTTTGTGAATTTCACGAATCAAAACACCGTCATTTACTATTTTAAGAGAGGAAGGCTGGTACAAATCATTGGCTGTAAAAGGAGCTAATTCTTCTGCCAATAAATCGGCATCTTTGTTTTTTACATAAAGCTCAATCCACTGTCCAACAGTAATGTTTGAAGTACTTGTAACTTGTACTGTATAAGTTTCTCTATCAGCATCTGAAACTACATCTGTGATAAAAGTGTTTTGTGAATCTTCGTTGTTGGTAAACTGAATCAGATAAGGACAAGCCCAACTTTTAGTCGCCTTGTCTGGATGGTCTGTATAATCTTTTTGGTACAATTCTGTACCTCCTGCTCCAGAGCCACTTCCTTTTAAAATTATATTACTCTTGGTGATTTTGATTATTTCTGTAGTATCATCTACAGTCGCATCATTGATATCAAACCTACCAGGAGGGAAGAAAACAATACCTCCATTGGGGTTGGATTCGGCAGCAGCTATGGCTGCCATGATTGCTTGTTTGTCAGAAATGCCATCGTCTGCAATAGCATTGAATGGACTTTGGGTAACGTCATAAACTTGTTGAGAAAAACTAAAAGGAACCCCTTCTTCTCCATGCTTGTAGCCTGCGTAGCTAAATGTTGGTAGGATTGATGTAGATCCGTTTGATTGCGAATCCAACCAATCTTGATACAAGGCGCTCGGGTTTTGTGAAAAAGTAGATTGAAAACAACAACAAACTAACAACAGAAACTTCAAAAATTGTGCTCTAATCATGGGAGGTATGTTACTTTAAAAAATTTACCTTGCTAAAATAACTAAAAGCCATACATCTCTTAGGGGGGAATATGTCGTATCCAAAGGGGGAAAATGAACGCTCTATTGAAATACTTTGTTGTAGAGCTTAAAACTCAGATAGAATTAATCAATTTTTTGGAAAATCATTTTCTTTTGACTTTTACCGTAGTATATTGTATTGCAATCATCAGAGACAGTTATCAAAACAAAATTATTGTCTAGAGATCCTCCCCAACTTGTATTCGATACTAGGAAAGCATATTTGTTTTTCTTAATTTGTAGCACATCACCCCAAGCAGAAATTCCACCAGTGATTGACGACCTCCAAACCCCATCAGTACCAAAAGATTCTTTACCGTCAGTACTAACCCATTTTCCACTACCTTCATTATGTTTGTGGTTTAACAGACAAATGTCAAATACTTGTCCTGGCATTTTTACGTAGGGAACTTTATCACTGCCATAATAAAAATTCTTACCATCTGCACTCAATTTTGAAGCTGCATCTGGAAGTTTTATACCTGTTTTGTTATCAACAAGATCTTTTAAAGTATAACTGGCATTATTTTTCTTAAGGTATTTCCCAGAGGTAACACTACCATTGATGTCTCTTTCAAACCATAATTTATCACTAAAATAAAAATAATCAAACTTGCCTTGAGGTGTTATTTTGTAATAATAAGTATCTCTTAATATCCCTCCCTTTTTATTTAGTTCTACTTCAATTTTTTCTTTTTCATTTTTTCTAGCAGTTGCAATTTCATCCTCTGATATTTTATAAAAATTGTCCTTTATATTTTTTATGAGCATCTTCTTTGGGTCAATTTTAAGCTCTCTATTATAACTCATATAAAAGCCTGTAGCTTTATTTATATCATTGATAAAAGTGTTGATTTTAGTATCGATATTTTTTTCATACTTCTTTTCTGCTAAAAATTCTTCTTTGGAAACGAGCCCCCCAATGTAACTGTCAAAACTGTTTAAAGAAAATTCATTTTCAAAATGACCATACCACATTTTAACGATACGTTCTTTAGTAGCTGAATACCACATGTATGGGTAATTATCATAATTAAAATACTTGTTTAATATCTTTAGCCTGGCTCTAACTGAATCATCTACAATGTAAGGGTATATCAAGGTTCCTTTATCTATTTTCTTTTCCTTGATTTCTACCCAACCACGGTCTATAAGAGATTTTTTTGATGCTTCTATTGATTCATTATTCAGTGTGGTTTTTAGTAAATCTGGATGTACAAGCACCTTGTCTACTGGATTGAAATTGGAGCTTAACTTCTCTTTGATCAACTCTTTGTGATCTTCAGTAATACCACTATAGTTTGTTTTGTACCTATGCAAAACTACATATTTCTTTTTCCAAGTCTCCCAAAAATTGACAACATGATCCATCTTGCTGTAATACTCTAACACTTTTGTCGAAACATCGTTAGCTTTCTCTAGTAACTTTGTGTAAACTACCAATTGATCAGATTTCTTCTTAAAGCCTGAATTTTTTAGTGCTTCTTTGTGGTTTTTCCTAAAATCTTTAAACTCAATTGTAGCCCCATTGGCATAACTTTCAAGTAAATCTTTGGATGTATGCGTGTAACCGTTTTCAGTAATGTATTGTTTAAAATCAATACCAAACTTATTATTTTCAGCAGCAGATTTTTGACTTGCAGCCGTCAGATAACTACTGTACTCAAAACAGCGACTGCAATCACCTAAAGCTCTTTCTAAAGCTTTTCTTTGAAGTTCTTGAGTAATCTGTGGCTCTTTGTACGGATTCTGTTCTTTGTGTTTTAACAATAAAGGTCTTAAAAAATACTCTTTAGTAATAGGATCATAACTTATTTGTTTGATTGTTTGAGATGTTCCACAAAAATTGAAAAAACTAATCATCACTACTAAAAAAGTATTTCTCATTGTATCAATATTTAAAATTTGTATAAACAATTTAAATATAGTAATTAAAACACTTAAAAACAACGAGTTAACACTAAAGTAACAAAAAACCAAGTAAAACCTTCACAATATATTCACCGAGGTAAAAGTTAGTAAAATTGGTGAAATTTTCAATAGACACTAAAACCGATATTTCTAAAGTTTTGATTACAGTTTGTCAAAAACAGCAATATCTTTCTCTGTAAGCTTTTGAACATTTGCTGTAATTTTAGAGATATCCCAGTCCCACCATTTTAAAGCCAACAATCTTTTTATTTCTTCGTCTGAAAAACGTTTTCTGATTTCTTGTGCTGGATTTCCACCCACTATTGTATAAGGAGGCACGTCCTTAACCACAGTCGCATTGGCAGCAATAATGGCACCGTCCCCTATGGTAACACCCGCCATGATTGTTGCGTTGTGACCAATCCACACATCGTTTCCGATAACAATATCCCCTTTGTGAGGATACGATTTGTCTTTCATTGCATCTTCCCATCCATTCCCAAATATTGCAAATGGATAAGATGAAATTGCCTCTGTAAGATGGTTACCTCCATTCATGATAAATTTTGCTCCTGAGGCTATCATACAAAATTTTCCCATGATCAATTTGTCATTGTTAAAATCGAAATGATATTTGACATTTTTCTCAAAATTAGCAACATCCTCAAAATCGTCATAATAAGTATAATCTCCTACGATAATATTAGGATTCGTTACGATATTTTTGAGAAAGCAAAGTTTGTCATAGTTAGCTAATGGAAAAGCTAATTCTTTATTAGGGCCAATCATGTAGAACTAAATATTAATTTTTGACAATTTGTTGTGGAGAAAAGAAAGAAGTATTTAGTTTGAAACCTCAGATCGTTCATATGAAAATCCACCGGCTTTTCCACTACTCCAAGACTTAAATTTTACTGACAAATATAGGTCATCATCTTCTAAGTAGAGTACCAAATTTTTTCCAACTACATTTTGCGGTTTGCCAACCGCAGTTCTAAAAGGAGTAAATGTCAATGCATCTTTGTTTTCCAAAGTACCAATTGCCCATTTGGTTCCATCAGGACTATTGTTCTTATCAGCTGAAGATTCAATTTTTGCATTGTATATCTGCCCACCGTTATTGCCACGAGTAATCCAAACATTGTCTGTAATTCTATCCTGATTCGCTTCTGATGAAGGGTTAGACCCTGGTAATTTTGTAAAAACAATCGTAATTCCTTCATCGCCACCTTGGTCTCCAGTATCATTGCCTTGATCTTCACCATTGTCGACTTGATCAGCTGAATTGCTATTTTCTATTACGTCAGATGTACTGTCTGAAGCACAAGAAAAAAAGAGAATAAAAATAATTAGATAAGTAAAAACTCTCATAATACTTGTTTTTGCAGTTAAGTAAACGCTAATGAACTTGTTATAACAAATATACGAACAAAAAGACACTTAATCTATATAGTGGAAATAGACCGTGTGTTTTCTAAGCTGTACAAGCATCAAACTCTTCTCTGTAACCTTGAATCAATTCGTGTTTAAAAACATTGATATTTCGAACCAATTCAAACTCATGAAAAACAGACAAACTTACTTTTTCCTTTGGGAACATACCTTCGATTGGAAAGTTTTTTAGCTGCTCTTTGTTCAAAGAGTGATTTTTTTCAAATTTACCAGCATAGGGAGTAAAAGATGCATAAAACAATAACAACTGATCGTGTTCGTCCAGTTGTGCTCTCAATGTATCAAAACACTTTTGTTGAAAGGCCAATAATTCATGTGTTTCTTGAATCGCATCAAAATTTGAAATAGACTTCGAAATGGTGTATAAATTACGAAGTAATGGAGATACATGTGTGAATAAATTTGGTGGAAGCTCTATCAACATGTGTTCAAAAACATCACAATCAAAAGCCCCTGAAAAAATATCTGACGAAAGAAAACTTTTCATCTTTTGGAAAGAATTTTTGTAATCAAATTCTCTTACATTTCCAGCTTTTGAATGCTGTTGAGAAGTGTATGTAAAACTCAAAGCATTGAATGAGTCTTCAAGATCATACCCTTTGTTTTGAAGTAATTTCTTTGAGTAGGTGTGGTACTGATAAAACTCCATAAAAGTTTTAAAATCAAGCCCAAAAGTAGCAGGTGCTTTTAGGGTCAATTTCGGCAACGTTTCTTTTGAACCTCCCGAAGAATGTGCTTTCGAAACAACAGTTTCAACATAATCTTCGATAGTATTATCTTTTGTAGGGTTGAAACAAAGCAGTGTCTCAAAAACTTTAGACATTACGAATGAACGCAACTCATGACTGGAAGTAGACGTTTTCTTTTCGAGCATATCCACTTCAATGGAAGCATCTTTTAATGAAATAATTTCTTTGTCTTCCAAACACTTTTCATATACCTCACTATGAATTTGATACAAGGGTTTTATCAAGATAGATAGTTGGTAAATTGTATTGTTGGTCGGACTTAAAGCATTTATCTTGTCTTTGTAGGCATTGTGTATTTGAATACTTTGATAGATATCTCTCTCAAGGTGTTCCATTGCTCGGTGCATCTTATCATCTTTTAGGCGTGCTGTAATTTCTTTATCCCTTTTGAGATTGTTTTCAAATTGCACCGTAAAAGCTTGTTTTACATAATAAACCCCAGTCGCTAGTATGAATATCGCAGCTAAAGCAAAAACAACTGTGATAGACTTGATATCCATCGTGTGATAACATATGTAACCTAGCAATACTACAAGTAAAATCGCTAAAACAGATAAAATAACACTCTCAACAAAAAATAGTAAGGACCTCATCATTTATAACTTCTAATTGATCATTTCTCAAATATAGAAAAAGGAGCGTAAAACAAAGCGAGAAAGTTAAATAATAGCAACAATTACTTGGAAGTAAATACCTTTTACTTCCAATTGCAAATATTCTATATTTGTAGGCAAAGAAAAATTATATGAATGCCTTTAAAAAACGGATTGCAGTTTCTGACTATACCAAACTGACAAAATTTTTACTCAAATGGTTGCCTTTGGCTGTAGTTTCAGGAGTTTTTGTTGGATCTGCTTCAGCGTTGTTATTAGTTTCTTTGACGTGGGCAACACAAACACGAGAAAGCAACACCTATATTATCTGGTTGCTTCCTGTAGGAGGGTTACTCGTTGGCTATATGTACTATTATTGGGGGAAATCTGTGGTGAAAGGAAACAATCAGTTACTTGAAGAATTGCACAAACCCAAAGATATCATCCCTTTTAGAATGGCTCCATTGATTTATATAGGTACTGTAATTACACATTTGTTTGGAGGATCTGCAGGTCGAGAGGGTACCGCAGTTCAGATGGGAGGTGCCATCGTGGACCAATTATCAAAAATCCTAAAACTCAGCAAAAAAGACAGAAAAATTTTGATTGTCATGGGAATATCTGCTGGTTTTGCCTCTGTGTTTGGAACCCCACTAGCTGGAGCTATATTTGCTCTAGAAGTACTCGTCATCGGTAGAATGCGCTACGATGCCATTGCTCCGAGTTTTCTAGCTGCCATTGTAGCTGACTATATATGTAAAATTTGGGGAGTTCCTCATACACATTATCACATTGATTTTATTCCTGAACTCTCAACGGTTGGCTTTTTTACAGCCTTAGTAGGTGGTATATTTTTTGGAGTCGTTAGCACCTTTTTTTCTAGAGGAATTCACTGGTTTCAAGACATTTCAAAATTACTGAAATTCACACCACTACGTCCGTTTATCGGTGGACTCATAATTGCTGTAGCAGTATATGCTATGGGTACAACTAAATATATTGGACTCGGAATTCCAACCATTGTAGAAGCTTTCGAAAACCAATTGCCATTTTATGATTTTGCCATAAAAATAGTTCTGACAACTTTTACTATTGGTGTTGGATTTAAAGGAGGAGAAGTAACTCCATTATTCTTTATCGGTGCTACATTAGGGAACGCCTTATCGTTATTTTTACCCCTACCGATGGCACTACTTGCAGGAATGGGATTCGTTGCTGTCTTTTCTGGAGCAACTAACACTCCCATAGCATGTACTGTTATGGGAATAGAACTTTTCGGAATTGAGGCGGGTGTATATCTAGCCATTGCCTGTGTAACCGCTTATTTATTTTCAGGAAATGCAGGTATTTATGGAGCTCAAATTGTAGGAAGTGCTAAAAGTGATAGCTTGCAGCATACCGAAGGTAAATCTCTAAAAGACCTCTAAAAAAAGCGGTATTCAATGAATACCGCTTTTAGAAAATTTATTTTTTTGCATACAACATAGGGTTCAAATCATCGTCGTTGTACATTTTCATTTGCTTGTACACTTTCATGTATTTGTCTCCATTCTCGATATCCAAAATCAAATCATCAATGGCCGTAGACAAATCTACGCGTTGTTCCAATAAAATATCTAATTTTTTCTGGCAAGCTTGCTTGTGAGTATCTGATGCAGATGCACGCGTAGCCTCTTCACGCATATGGTATATTTTTAAAGCCAGAATCGACAAACGATCAATAGCCCATGCAGGACTTTCTGAATTAATTTTAGCAGTATCTTTCGCTACAACCTCTTTGTATTTGGCAAGAAAATAACTATCTACATACTCAACCATATCAGTACGATCTTGATTAGAAGCGTCAATTTTTCGCTTCAATTCCAAAGCTTCTACAGGGTTAATATCTGGAAGACGAATGATATCTTCATAATGCCATTGCACCGTATCAATCCAACATTTACGGTAAAGTAAATGTGTTAATGTTTTGGAATCATGAGGATTTGAAAAAGGTTGGTCTACAGCATCCTCTATGTGATAAGTAGCAATTACCTCATCAAAAATAGCATTGAAATCTTTTGCTTTCATATATATAACTTGAATTTATAATTATGCAAACTTACGAGTAATTAATGAAATAAAGCGTTCTTCATAAGCTTCTTTTCCACTCCAGTCATAATCCAACTTTACCATACCCGTAACAAAGTTTACAGCTTCTTTCTCTGTCTTTAAAGTATTCAATTGAGAAACCACTCTGTTAAAATCTTCTTGACTTCCTTCAAACAAATGCTTGACAAATGCTATTCTATCGTTGAGTCCTATTTGTAAATTTCCACGGACTACTGTGTCATTAATGGTTTTTCGTGTAACAGACAAACGCTCTGCAGTTTCTGACATATCGGGAGCTGAAGAAACTGGTTCTTGAATCTCTTCCGATACAACTGTATTTTCTATATTGACTTTCCTTTTAATTTTCTCTTCAGTTGGAGTTTCAATCTTTCTCGAAAACAAATCTACATCAGCATAAGGATCTACATCTTTTACCTCTTCTATCAATTCCTCTAGACCTTCATCTTTTACGGATGCTTCATTAGGAATAACTTTAACCGTAGTCTCTATTGTCTCAATTGTCTTTAAATTCTTTGCTTTTGAAATAGTAATTTCGGCTTCCTTTGTAAGAACTTTAGACGTCTCTTCTTGAACTGGTATTATTGATTCCTCTATTTCTTCTTTAAAAAGTGAAGTTATAAGATCTGATTTAGAAATATCTGAATTGGATTGCGCATATCGTTCCACAAAAGCCAGGACGGATAATTTCTCGTAAACTTGGCCTGCCTTCTCCTTCAATTTAAGAATATCATCGCGGTTTTTCATTTGTAAAATACTGTGTGCAAGACTTACTAACTCCGATTCTATTTTTTTGTGCATAACTTGATGTTTTTAAAGAAGACCTTATTGTATAAATTTAATAAATTTGCTCACAGAGGGTAGACAAAATTCGTCTACAACTATAAAGTTTTAAAATTACAAAATGTTTCTCGAAAATACGGTAAATCACTCAGAACAATTTGGATGGATAGAAGTTATTTGTGGCTCTATGTTTTCTGGTAAAACAGAAGAGTTGATTCGCAGACTTCGACGTGCAAAAATAGCCAAACAAAAAGTAGAAATTTTTAAGCCTAGTGTTGATGACAGATACGACCCTGAAATGATTGTCTCCCACAATGATAATGAAATTCGTTCGACACCAGTACCCTCTTCCAACAATATCAGATTACTGGCAAACGATATTGATGTCGTTGGTATAGACGAGGCACAATTTTTTGATGACGAAATTGTAGCAGTCTGTAATGATTTAGCCAATCGTGGTATTCGTGTTATAGTAGCAGGTCTCGATATGGACTTTAAAGGAAATCCTTTTGGTCCTATGCCACATCTAATGGCTACTGCAGAATACGTGACAAAGGTACATGCCGTATGTACCCAAACAGGAAACCTTGCGCACTATAGCCATAGGATAAATGACAATGAAAAATTAGTGATGCTTGGAGAAGTAGAATCTTATGAGCCCTTAAGTCGTGCTGCCTACTATAAAACTTTACAACAAGAAAACGAGAAAAAAATAGCCTTCGAAAACAAAAAAGAACAGCCATGAAAAATTCTCACGTCAGTGTTCTTGAGCTTGACTTAAAAGCCTTAGAACACAATATAGAATATTTCAAAAGTAAGCTAGCTACAGACACTAAAATTCTCTGTGTCGTTAAGGCATTCTCATATGGTCACGATGCTGTTGTGATTTCTAAAGCACTTGAAAAAATTAATATTGACTATTTGGCTGTTGCCTATGTCTACGAGGGGGTGCTTTTGAGAGAGGCGGGAATCAAAACACCTATTTTAGTTTTGCATGCTCAAGTGCAAAATTACCAATCACTCATCGAGTATTCTTTAGAACCGAATATTTATTCTAAAAAGACCTTAGTCGCATTTTCAGAAGCTGCAGCTGAAAACAACTGCCGTGAATACCCAATTCATCTCAAATTCAACACAGGCTTAAAACGCCTAGGCCTTGATGTTAAAGATATTGACTTTGCAATCAAGACGCTCAAAAACAGCAAACATCTAAAAATCCAAGGCCTCCTATCTCATCTTGCTGCTAGTGAAGATCTTTCTGAAAAAACTTTTACAAAATCCCAAATTCAAGCTTTTGAAAACATTACAAAGCGTTTTACAACTACTTTTGAATACCCAATTATAAAGCATCTTGCCAACACATCAGGCATAATTAACTATCCCGAAACGCATTTAGATATGGTTCGTTTGGGCATCGGTATGTACGGATTTGGAAACACAACTTCTGAGACAGTACAGTTGAAAAATGTAGGAAGTTTGAAATCTATTATTTCTCAAATTCACGAAATCAATCCAGGAGAATCGCTAGGCTATAATAGAGCTTATATTGCTACAAAAAAAACAATGTCAGCAACGGTTCCTGTTGGACACGCAGATGGGGTCTCCCGAGCACTTGGTAAAGGGAATGGGTTTGTAAACATCAAAGGACACAAATGTCCAATACTCGGAAATGTTTGTATGGACATGATCATGGTAGACGTTACCAATGTAAATTGTGAAGAAGGAGATGCAGTAATCCTATTTGACTCCCAAGAAACCATTGAACAATGGGCCCAAAAGTCCGACACCATTTCCTATGAAATTTTGACGGGTATCTCTCAAAGAATCGCAAGAAAGGTTAAGTCATAAAGCTTATTTTTTTCCAGCCACCACAACAACAATCTCTCCTTTTAAGGTATGTTTCTCGTAATACGCGATCAATTCCTCAATCGTACCTCGTTTGGTCTCTTCGAATAGTTTGGTCAGTTCTCGTGAAACAGAGGCTTCACGTGTACCTCCAAAATAGTCAGCAAAATGACTTAATGTCTTCAACAGCTTATGAGGTGATTCGTAAAAAATCATGGTTCGGGATTCTTCAGCTAGAAGCTTTAAACGAGTTTGCCTGCCTTTTTTTACAGGCAAAAAACCCTCAAAAACAAATTTATCATTAGGCAAACCACTATTGACCAAAGCAGGGACAAAAGCAGTTGCTCCGGGCAAACACTCTATGGCCACACCCGCCTGAACACAAGAACGCGAAAGTAGAAAACCAGGATCTGAAATCGCAGGAGTACCTGCATCAGAAATCAAAGCCACTGCTTCACCACTTTGTATACGACTCACAATTCTATCTACCATTCTGTGTTCATTGTGCATGTGATGACTCATCATTTGAGTCTCAATCTCAAAATGCTTTAACAATTTCCCTGAAGTTCGAGTGTCTTCAGCCAAAATCAAATCAACATCTTTTAAGATTCGAATGGCGCGAAAAGTAATATCCTCCAAATTCCCAATAGGAGTGGGTACTAAATAAAGTTTTGCTTCCAAATTAAACTATTTGTTGTCAAAAGTAAGAAATAGTTTCTTGCTAAGGCATGAAATTAAACTACACTAACCATACTTTATAAATATACGTAAATAATCTACATCACTATTTAGCAATATCACAATTAAATAGTAAATTTGGGGATTCTAAAAAAGAACATATTAATTATACCTTTGGAAGTACGTCAATCAGTACTTCCACCATATAAAAAACCGTAAAATGTATAGAAGTCATACCAATGGAGAATTAAACCTTAGCAATAATGGACAAGAAGTAACCTTATCTGGATGGGTCCAAAAGATTCGTGACAAAGGGTTTATGATCTGGGTAGATCTTCGCGATCGTTATGGAATCACGCAATTGATTTTTGACGAAGAGCGCACTGAAAAAGACATCATTGAACAAGCAAAAACACTGGGAAGAGAATTTGTAATTCAAATCAAAGGGACCGTTATTGAGCGTCAATCAAAAAACCCAAAAATGAGCACGGGTGAAATTGAAATTCTAGTTTCAGACTTAAAAATACTCAACAATTCTAAATTACCTCCTTTTACGATTGAAGATGAAACTGACGGAGGAGAAGAGGTACGAATGAAATACCGCTATTTAGACATTCGCAGAAACCCTGTAAAGGAAAGCTTGATTTTTCGCTCTAAAGTAACACAAGAAGTACGTAACTTTCTATCAAATGAAGAATTTATTGAAGTAGAAACGCCTTACTTAATCAAATCTACTCCAGAAGGAGCAAGAGATTTTGTAGTACCTTCAAGAATGAATGAAGGACAGTTCTACGCCTTACCACAATCCCCTCAAACGTTTAAACAGTTATTGATGGTTGGAGGAATGGACAAATACTTTCAAATTGTAAAATGCTTTAGAGATGAAGATTTACGTGCTGATAGACAACCAGAATTTACACAAATTGACTGTGAAATGGCGTTTGTAGAGCAAGAAGATATACTCCAAATTTTTGAAAACTTAACTCGTCATTTACTGAAAAAAGTGAATAATATCGAGATTGGAGACTTTCCTAGAATGTCTTTCGACCACGCGATGAAAACCTATGGAAATGACAAACCAGACATCCGTTTTGGAATGAAGTTTGGGGAATTAAACAACGTTGCACAACACAGAGACTTTAAGGTATTTGACGATGCTGAATTGGTAGTAGGTATTGCCGTTCCTGGAGCTGCTTCATACACGAGAAAAGAAATTGATAAATTGATCAACTGGGTAAAGAGACCACAAATAGGTGCCTTAGGTATGATTTACGTAAAATGCAATGAAGACGGTAGCTTTAAATCTTCTGTGGATAAATTTTTCAATGCTGAGGACCTCGCTAATTGGGCAGAGAAAACAGGTGCCAAACCAGGGGATTTGATTTGTGTACTCTCAGGTGACACCAATAAGGTCAGAGCACAAATGAGTGCTTTAAGAATGGAAATGGCAGAACGTTTGGGATTGAGAAAACCAGATGAATTTGCGCCTTTATGGGTGGTAGATTTCCCTTTATTAGAACTAGACGAAGAAACAGGACACTACCATGCAATGCACCATCCTTTTACTTCTCCTAAACCAGGACAATTGGAATTATTGGACACTGATCCAGGTGCTGTCAAGGCCAATGCTTATGACTTGGTATTGAACGGAAATGAAATTGGAGGTGGTTCAATCAGGATCCATGACAAACAAACTCAGGCTACCATGCTGAAACATTTAGGTTTTTCAGAAGAAGAAGCCAAAGCTCAATTTGGATTCTTAATGGATGCATTTGAATATGGTGCACCTCCACATGGAGGATTGGCTTTCGGTTTGGACCGATTGGTTGCTATTCTTGCTGGAAAAGAAACCATCCGTGACTTTATTGCCTTCCCAAAAAACAATTCAGGAAGAGATGTCATGATTGATGCACCTTCACTATTAGATGAAAGTCAATTAACTGAACTACAATTAAAAACAATCGCTGACGTAAAATAAGCTGAAAGACTATAAAATCAAATCCCACTACAAAGTGGGATTTTTTTACCTTTATATCATGCCGAAACGCAAACACAATCTCATCACTACCTTTTTGATTTGGAAATACAAACATATTTCCAATCAGCAATTTATACATATGGTGAGTATCCTTATTGGACTTTTATCTGGATTGGCAGCAGTCACACTAAAGAATGCAACTCACTTGATACAAGAATTAGTTGACAAACAGCAAGTACTCTATTTTATATTTCCTTTACTCGGCTTTATATTTACATTGCTTGTAATCAAATACATCATAAAAGAAAAAGTCTCTCACGGAATCCCTGCTACTCTTCATGCTATTTCCAAAAGAAAGGGAATCATACAACGAAAAAAAATCTACAGTTCTATCCTCACCGCTCCTTTGACAGTCGGTTTTGGTGGTTCTGTAGGTTTGGAGGGACCTACAGTAGCTACAAGTGCTGCTATAGGGTCCAACGTCTCCAGGCTTTTTCATTTAAATCAAAAATCGAGAACACTGTTGATTGGTGCTGCAGCTGCAGCTGCTATGTCCTCCATATTTAAAGCTCCTATTGCTGCGATTGTATTTGCAGTTGAAATTTTTAGTTTGGACCTTACTTTAATTTCGTTAATACCATTGTTATTGTCATCGGTATCAGCTATCCTCACCTCTTACTTTTTTTTAGGAGACGACTCGATACTTAGTTTTGAAATCACAGATAAATTTACTCTTTCTGACACTCTTTATTATGGACTTCTCGGAATTATTTGCGGCTTGACTTCAGTATATTTTAGTAAGGTCTACATGACTATAGATGCCTTTTTTGAAAAAATCTCCTCTGCATACAAACGTTTGCTAATTGGTGGATTGGGACTTGGAGTTATGGTTTATTTTATACCTCCTCTTTTTGGAGAAGGTTTTAAAACTATCAACAATCTGCTAAATGGAAATGCTACTGCTGTCTTTGAACAAAATTTTTTCCATCTAGAAGCCTCCAACAATTGGGTGATTGTAGTATTCCTAATAGGCTTGATCTTATTTAAAATTATTGCAACCTCAATTACCTTTGGTGCCGGAGGTGTAGGAGGGGTTTTTGCACCTACATTGTTTACTGGAAGCGTCACTGGATCGGTAGTTGCATTGATTGTAAATACTCTTGGTTTTACTCAAAACCTATCACAGAGTAATTTTGCCATGTTGGGAATGGCTGGATTGATGGCGGGTGTATTACACGCACCCTTAACCGCTATCTTCTTGATTGCAGAAATCACTGGAGGACACGATTTATTCATTCCTTTGATGATTACTGCCTCTATATCATACCTTATTACAAAGCACTACATCCCTTTCAATATTTATGCTGCAGAGTTGGCTAAAAAAGGAGAGTTGATGACTCACGATAAAGACAAGAATGTATTGATGTTAATGGACATAGACAAAGTTATTGAAACCAACTTTATCTCATTACAACCCGAAATGACTTTAGGATATATTGTAAAACATGCTGTCGCGAAATCGTCGCGAAACAACTTTCCTGTAGTCAATGAAAATAATGAGTTTTTGGGAGTTTTACTCTTAGACGATATCCGTAGTATCATGTTTGATCAAAAACTATACGAATCTGTAAAAGTCAGAGATTTAATGCATGATTCAGCTGAAATTTTATTTTACGAAAAAGACAGTATGAAAGTGATTATGAAAAAATTTCAAGATAGTAGTGCATGGAATTTACCCGTAGTAAAAGAAGGCAAATACATAGGTTTTATATCCAAATCAAGGTTGCTTACAGCATATAGAAGAAAGTTGATTCAATTTACAAATTAATACTATCTCATTAAATAAAAACACATGAAGTTACTTGTTCTTATTGTTTTCTACATCAACCTAGCTCTTCTTATTTCTGGAATTTACTTAAAGAATACTGGACACTCAAACGGTGAATATATAATTGGTATTGGTGTCTTATTATTAGCATTTATACTAATGCCTTTATTTATATACCATAGATACAAGGGAAAAGATTTGACAAAATATTCCTTTAAAAATATGCAGGAGCCCCAAGAAGAGAATGAAAAGAAAAATAGGTCTTAATTCAAGTTGCGTTTCTCTACAAAAAACCTTTTTAAAAGTAATGCACATTCAGCTGCTAACACACCACTTGTTACCTTAGTTTTTGGATGCAATATTGTCTTACTCTTTACAAATCCTCGAGTTTCATCACTCGCCCCGTAGACAATCCTTCCTATTTGCGTCCAATAACTAGCCCCTGCACACATCTGACAAGGTTCTAAAGTAACATATAGCGTACAGTCTCTTAAATATTTGCCTCCTAAAAAATCAGAAGCTGCAGTAAATGCCTGCATCTCTGCATGAGCCGTTACATCATTCAGTGCTTCTGTAAGATTGTGACCCCTTGCTATAATTTTACCATTACAAACAACGACAGCACCAACAGGTACTTCTCCTTTATCAAAGGCCAATTCAGCTTCAATAAGAGCACGTTTCATAAAGTAACTATCGTCAAAAGGTTGTATCATACTACAAAGATATTTTAAATATTGATATAATGTTTGGAAAAAGTAATTCTACTTAAAATTCAGGAGGAAGTAATTCGTGATGAGTTGAAAATCAAAAACAGATGTTATAAAACTTACTATTATTGTTGTAATTTTGACATTGTGATATACAAAACGCTAAAAGACATAAACAACCCGCAAGACCTAAAGAAGGTCAAAGAAGAGCAACTTCCTGAAATTGTCAACGAACTTCGAGACTTTATTATTGATACGTTGTCAACAAAAGCTGGACATTTAGGTGCTAGTCTTGGCGTGGTAGAGTTGACTGTTGCTCTCCATTATATTTTTGACACACCCAATGACCTACTTATTTGGGATGTAGGTCATCAAGCATATGCTCATAAAATATTAACTGGACGCAAATCTATTTTTCATACCCATAGGCAATTTAACGGAATAAGTGGTTTTCCAAAAAGAACAGAGAGCAATTATGATCCCTTTGGAACTGGACACTCTTCTACCTCTATTTCCGCTGCATTAGGAATGGCTATAGCATCTCAAATAAAAGGAGACATTGACAAACAGCACATTGCCGTAATTGGCGATGCTTCAATAGCATCGGGAATGGCCTTTGAAGGCCTCAACCATGCAGGAGTAAGTGACGCTAATTTGTTGGTAATCCTAAATGACAACTCTATGGGTATTGATCCTAGTGTTGGAGCCCTTAAAAACTATTTACTCAAAGCGAAAAAAAATTACAAACCCAAAGGAGCCAACATGATTGAAGCGCTGAACTTCGATTATTCAGGTCCTATTGATGGTCACGACATACCTCAGCTTTTAAAAGAAATCAAAAGGCTAAAAAACAAAAAAGGACCTCGATTTTTACATATAATCACAACAAAGGGTAAAGGACTTAAAAAAGCAGAACAGGAGCAAATAACCTATCATGCTCCGGGAACTTTTGATAAAAAAACGGGGGAACTAACTCCCAAAAACATCAGTAATAAAATTCCTAAATACCAAGATGTCTTTGGGCATACCATGGTAGAATTGGCAAAATCCAATCCTAACATTATTGGAATCACTCCCGCTATGCCAACAGGAAGTTCATTAAAATATATGATGGAAACATTCCCTGAAAGAGCCTTTGATGTTGGTATTGCAGAACAACACGCAGTTACCTTAGCTGCAGGAATGGCTACACAAGGATTGACTCCATATTGCACCATTTACTCTACATTTCTTCAAAGAGCCTACGATCAAATTATCCACGATGTAGCTTTACAGAAACTACCTGTGGTATTTTGTATTGATAGGGCAGGATTGGTAGGTGAAGATGGAGCAACACACCATGGCGTATTTGATATTAGTTTTTTAAGATGTATTCCTAATTTGATCATCTATGCCCCCATGAATGAAAACGATCTGAGAAATATTTTATACACTGCTCAGCTCAACAAATTAAAAGCTCCTATAGCCATTCGATATCCAAGAGGATTGGCAACCTCTGAAACGTGGAGATTGCCTTTTAAAGAAATAACTATTGGTAAAGGAAAAATAGTACGAGAAGGGGACCACATTGCTATTCTCTCCATTGGATGCATCGCAAACAGAATTGAAAAAGCAGTTGAAACTCTTACAGAATCCCAAAAAAAGAAAATTGCACATTACAACATGCAATTCGTAGCCCCTTTAGATACTGAATTGCTAAATTCTATTTTTCGTGAATTTTCTATAATTTTAACATTTGAAGAACATAGTTTAAAAGGTGGATTTGGTAGTACTATCGTTGAATTTAGCTCAGAAAAAAATTACAAAAGTCAAATAAAAAACATCGGTATTCCAAATCAATTTATTGAACATGGCACACCCTCATCTTTGTACAATAGTCTTGGATTAGATCAAGAAAACATAAAAAAAACAATACTCGATGCTTTATAAAACGGCATTATTTTTGCATTAAGTCATTTTTTTAATAACCAATGAAAAAAAAATTACTAATACTGTGTTTACTATTTCTAAGTAAAAATCTGTCAGCTCAATTACTAAGTGACTCTATACCCCATCAGCAACAAATATTAACGAGTCAGTGGGCTTACAAAAAGACAGCAGGAATCCTTATGACACAAACTTCATTCGTCAATTGGAGTGCCGGAGGTACAAATTCTGTTGCGGGTACGCTCTTATTAGACATAGCCTACAACTACAAAGAAAAAAAATCCTTTTGGAATAATTCTTTTAAAGGTCGTTTTGGACTCAATAGTGAAGAAGGTGACAGCCCTAAAAAAACAGATGACGTATTTGAAATAATTTCAACATTTGGATACAAAAAAACTCAAAAGTCAAATTGGTATTACTCTGCGCAATTCAATTTTAGAACTCAGTTTGCAAATGGATATAGATATCCTGATAGAGAAAATGCTATCTCCAAGTTTTTTTCTCCTGCGTACTTATTTTTAGGGGTTGGGTCTCAATACACCAATCCTAAAAAAAAATATAAATTTTACCTATCTCCACTTACCAATAAAATAACGATTGTACTAGACGAAAGACTCGCTAACCTCGGAGCATTTGGTGTTGATAAAGCACAATATGACGATGAAGGAGTGCTTATTAAAGAGGGTGAAAAGGCTAAAATAGAAATTGGAACACTACTGACAGGTGAATGGGAAAAGGAAATCATGGAAAACATAACCATGAACAACAAACTGATTTTGTATAGTGATTTTCTAAATTCATTTGGAAATATTGACTTGGATTGGGAACTCAAAATCCAACTTAAAGTCAACAAATATGTTAAGGCTAACATCGGTACACATATCATCTATGACGATGATATCCACGAAGAAGAAAGTGGCGTACCCAAAGTACAACTAAAACAAATTTTAGGGGTTGGACTTTCTTATGATTTTTAAAAAATATACGAAACTGTAAACTCTGTACTTCCTGAACTAATAGTACTAAAATCTGAAGTTATCGACTCGTAAGCTAAACCGATCGAAAATTTTCTAAACACCTTAAAGTTCAAGATCCCTATTATAGACGTATCGAGTCTATAGCCTAGTCCAAAAGAAAAACTATCATTAAATGTCGCCAAAGTTGCTATATCAACTAACATGGCTGTATCTGCCAATACTCTTGAAAAGATTGAAGGGGTAAGCTCTATGGATTTAGAAACTGAAAAGCGATACCCCCCTCCAAAATACATAGGTTGATTTTGAGTCGTAGACTCAGATATAATAGCTCCTGTACTATCCTCTTTAGGTTTATCTATTTCATTCGACAAAAGGTTCGGAATAGATACATGTAGATAATATCGTTCTCCTTTTAAAAGCGCTCCTATTCCTATTAAAGGATTGAATGAGGAAACATTAGTACTCAATAATGGGTCTACAACTCCTAGAGAAGTATAATCAATCGCATAAGAAACCCCTCCCAGTTTCATTCCAAACGACAGGTTTGAAAGATCGTTTAATTTTAATTTGTAGGAGGCATCTACAGCTATATCTGTCTGCCTATTGATAAAAAATTTGTGATTTACAATCGACAATCCAAGACCTAAATTACCCTTAAAAGGTCTGGAATATGACACAAATTGACTTTGCAATTCTTCCTGCATTGAATAGGACTGCTTTCTAAAACCTAGATTTATTTGATGATCTTTATTGAATCCTGCATAGGCTGGATTAAGCATGTTCATATTATTGGAATACAACAAAGAAGTTGGAGTTATACCTTGTGAAAATACGGCAGTAGAGGTACTTATAAAAAACAGTAAATAAAATAACTTTCTCATATGTCTTTAATTTAATATGTAATGTAAACCCATCCTTTCTTTTCAATTTCGGAAGTAAATTGAGGATTTTTAGGCTTACCTGTTTTTAACACATACATGTATGACCCTTTAGGTAACTTCCCTCTTGTCCCTACATTAGAAAAACCGTCAAAACTATCTAAAAAAGGATTTTTGCTGTAAACCAATTCTCCTGCAGAATTGTAAAGCTTTAAAGAATTATTGGGATAAAATTCAAACAAACTATTTATTTTCCAATAATCGTTCACTCCGTCACCGTTTGGCGTAAAAGCTTTTGGAATTTTTATCTCATAGGCTGAAGCTTCAAAATATCCAGAAAAAATCCCCCTTCCATAAGTTGTAGCGTACACCGCACGAGAATCTTTTTTATACTGTAAATCTGTTACTTTTACATCACTCATCCCATTATAAGTTTGAATCCAATTTGGAGATGCTGTACTCCAATCTTCGGTTTTCCATACGCCTAGATCTGTTCCTACAATAACCTCGTCTTCTAAAATCGGGTTCTTTAAAATTGCTTTCACTGGAATATCTGGAAAGTTTCCTTCTTTTGATATCCAAGTTTTCCCTCCATTTTCAGAAAACCATATACTCTTAACCCCATAATTATGAAAAGTTACCATTATTTCGTCAGGTGGGTTACCAAACTCAATATCTGATATACTGCCCACAAAATTAGATCCTGAAATATCTTCCCAAATTGGATCCGTGTCAGCATTTGTTACTTTTAGTAATTCTCCCGTTTCTGTTCCTACAAACAAAAGAGAAGTGTCTGTTTCATAAGGGGAAACTTTTAGTGCTGTAGGTGATGATGTTAACAAAGGGTCTTCTAAAATATATTGTGTTGCAACATCATTTGGCAAGATATCATCTAAATCTGAAAAACGGTATAAGCGATAAATATTGTTGAATTTTTGACTTCCATTGGTGTACAAAATATCCAAATTTGAATCCAAATCAGACTGATTTATAAAATCACCATCTTCGTTATCACTGACTACTGTTTTCCATTCCTGAGCTTCAAAATCATACAAACTAATTGCTTGGTTGTATGTATAACTTACAATAAGGTATGACTCCTCAACTTGATCTATAAAACAATAACCTCCATCACCTCCACTAATATCGTAAGATTCATCAGGTTCATTTGTTTTAGGGTTGTTAAAAAACTGGGTGCCGTTGTCCTGAGATCCTGCTAAAAAATACTCATCTGACGCATTTGGACTTATGGCTCCCTTGTAAAACTGAGTAATATTTAGTCCTCTATTTACAGCTTTAATGTTTGAAGTTTGAGAGGCATCTGATAAAGATTTACAATAATATACTCCTCCATCATTTCCAAAAACAGCTTCATTGTTAGCATCTGGTCGGAACACCATAACATGTTGATCAGCGTGTACTGTTGAGAAAGGTCCTTGAATTCTTGTGCTTCTTTTTGATATTTGTTGCCAGGAGTCTCCTGAATCTGTAGATCGAAATAAATCGATTCCTCCAACATATAAAATAGAATCATCTATTGGATCTATCTCAATGACCAAATTGTAAAAACCCTGTCTGCGGGTAAAATCATCTGCAGGGATTCCTTCATCAACGTCATTAGGTTTAGAAATCTCTTGGAAGTTTTCAAACGCATTTAATGTCCTATATATATGGGGAACATCATCTGTGCCCTCTGTTAAAGCATATATTTTATTAGAATTAGATAAAGAAACAGCAATTTCAACCCTATCCGAATTTGGAAGACTCGCTTTCAATGACCAAGTTATTCCATCTGAAGAGCCATATACCAAACCTGCTCCTTTACCCCGTATTGGGGAACTTATTGTTCCCATCCATAATGAATTGTCTGCTGCGATTTCTAAATCATTAGGTGTGTAGTAAAATTTTCCTCCTCCAAAATTAAACGACATATTATCAGATTCTATTCTATTCCACGTAGCACCATTATCTTTACTTTTATAAAGTCCTGCAGATTGTAATCCAAGCCAATTATCTGGATCATTGGCACTGTAATACAGATAACCTCCAACAGCCACAAAAATATCAGTACTAGTCCCATTATCCCATGCGATGATATCGTTTACATAGTAAATACCTGACAAAAATAAAGAGCTATCTGTATCATTGTCTATTCCCATAGCTTCAAGTGAAACATTATTCCAATTTTCACCACCATCTTCAGATTTATACACTCCATTACCTACGACATCTCCTGCCGTGTACTGTTCACCAGTTCCAACATACCAAATATTAGAATCTCTTGGATCCACAGTAATGCATGAAACATTCATGTTCCCGGGTACACCTGTTACTTGATTCCATGGTGATTTGGAGTCAGTGATGTCATCGTTAAACCATAAGCCTCCACTGACACCTCCTGCGAATACTTTTTTATGAAGAGGATCGTTTGGATCAAACAATAAAACGCGTGTCCTACCTGCTATATTATTTGGACCTCTTTCAATCCAAGGATTCTTTTCACCATCTCCTGGTGACTTATTCAAAAGGCGTTTTTGACGCAACTTCTTTTGAAGTGCAAGCGCTTTTGCAGGCTCTGGTCTTCCAGTTGCGGGGTTCATGGTGAGCTCCCACATTCTTTCGTAATATTTGTTGGGAGGTAAAGCCAATGCCTTTCGATCATTTTTAGACAACTGAATAGTTTCTTTAAATGGACTATTCATTATAAAGTCTTTATGTTTTTCCTTTACCAATGAATTCTCTGACATTTTTTCGCATGAAGGTGATGTTACGATCATGATAAAACTAAAAATAAAATGCAAGATCCTAAATTTCATAAACAAAGTGTTTTAAATATTGGTAAGTATATTAGACAACTATACCTCCTTTAATTTTTTTGTGAAGTAATATTGCTGTCCCATCCGACATACCCGCAATAAAACTACATACCAACATAATGCGATCGATCAAATTTTCCGGAAATATACGTGCGTCCTCTGGAAGTATATGTATAACTAGTTTGTCAAAGTTGGTAGCCTTAGCATCATATGAATTATTAACTGCATTTATAAAAACATCTAATAAGTCAGCGATGACTTTATAGCCTGCTACTTCTTTCTCAATGACATCTGCACTATTGTATATCTTGTCTCGACTTAGCTGTACTATATCATTGAGTTGCGCTTCATACTTACATTTATCCAATAATGAAACGTTGTATTTCCCCTCTAAAATAGCCTCTTCGTTTGCTAAGAATACGTTTGAAGCTTCTTCGATTAGGGTTCCTATAGAGAGTGCTCTCAGATAACTGATACGCTGTTTTTTAAATTGTAAGGCATGGTATTTTTTAGTGTCAATTCTTTCTTTTACAAGATTTATTAGGTACTCTAATGCGAATTCTTCTTCTATCAATCCTAAATTGATACCGTCTTCAAAATCGATAACACTGTAACAAATATCATCAGCAGCCTCTACTAAAAAGGAAAGAGGATGACGATGATAGGCTGTATATTTTCCCTCTCTCAGTTTTTTTAGCCCAAGTGTATTGGCAACATCTTCGAACAGATGTTTTTGAGATTGAAATACCCCAAATTTTTTATCAACGATGTTTTTGGTAGGTTTTTTAGGAAGCGACTCTTTGGGATATTTCATAAAAGCTCCTAAAGTTGCATAAGACAAACGTAAACCTTCATCAGCACCGATATAGCCATTGGTTAAAATTTTAAATCCGTTGGCATTTCCTTCAAAATCGATTAAATCTTGCCATTGAGCATCCGTCAAAAATTCACGGTATTTTTTCCCGTTGCCATTTATAAAATATTCTCCTATGGCTTTTTCACCACTGTGACCAAATGGAGGGTTTCCAATATCGTGTGCAACTGAAGCTGCTGCAACGATTGCACCAAAATCATTGAACGTATAACCAAGGTCTGCTAAATCTGGATACTTCTCAATTATTCTTTTTCCGACTATTCTACCCAAAGACCTACCGACCACTGAAACTTCTAAACTGTGAGTAAGTCTCGTGTGAACAAAGTCTTTTTTTGACAAAGGAATTACCTGAGTTTTGTCTTGTAAACTACGGAAAGAGGAAGAAAAAATCACTCTGTCAAAATCAACTTCAAAACCTAGTCGTGTTTCATCTTGATCGTTTCTATTTCTAATTTCTGTATCTCCTACTCTTTGTAAAGAAAGTAATTGTTTCCAATTCATAATATTGCTTTTGCTTGTATCACACTGCAATATACAATTTGAATGGGCCTTATTTTAATTTTTATGGACTTTTTAGTTATTGAAAAAACAAAGG
>JBMZVD010000006.1:0-48255 GCA_049625305.1 Flavicella sp. | reverse complement strand
AGTAGTCCCCTCTCCTATAGTGCACAACTTTGCATCTCTATAGAACTTCTCAACCGGATAATCCTTAGTATATCCATAACCACCATGCACTTGAACAGCTTCGTTTGCTGTCTTAACTGCACACTCAGACGCATACATTTTAGCCATGGCTCCAATTTTTGTCATGGGTTGATTGTCATTTTTTAATGCTGCAGCTTTATGTGTCAACAATTCAGAAGCTTCAATCTCAGTAGCCATGTCTGCGAGCTTGAAAGAAATCCCTTGGAAAGAAGAAATAGGTTTCCCAAACTGAACTCGCTCTTTGGAATATTTCAAAGCAGCTTCATAAGCCCCTTTCGCTATCCCTAAAGACAGAGCTGCAATAGAAATTCTTCCTCCATCAAGAACTTTCATAGACTGAATAAATCCTTCTCCAATTTCTCCTAAAACATTTTCCTTAGGAACCTTACAGTTATCAAATACCAATTCAGCAGTTTCTGATGCACGCATTCCTAATTTATCTTCTTTTTTACCTGAAGAAAAACCGGGCGTTCCTTTCTCAATCACAAAAGCAGTCATTCCATGAGAGTCCCCTTTTTCTCCAGTTCTCGCTATTACAACCGCGATATTACCACTGATACCGTGAGTGATGAAATTTTTAGCTCCATTTAAAACGTAAAAATCTCCATCTTCAACAGCAGTTGTTGACATACCTCCAGCATCAGAACCTGTATTGTGCTCAGTCAATCCCCAAGCACCAATCCATTCTCCTGACGCAAGTTTTGGCAACCATTTCTCTTTTTGAGCATCGTTACCAAACTGTAATATATGTCCTGTACACAATGAGTTATGGGCTGCAACCGAAAGACCAATGGAACCACAAACTTTTGAAATCTCCTCTAGAATTAGTACATATTCATGGTATGACAAACCAGAACCTCCGTAAACTTCAGGTACCAATATCCCCATAAATCCCATTTCACCAATCTTGGAAAACAACTCTCTCGGGAAAGTCTGGCTTTCATCCCACTCCATAACATGTGGCCTTATGTATTGTTCTGCAAAATCTTTAACAGATGCTGCAATCATTCTCTGTGTTTCAGTAAATTCAAAATTCATTCAAAAGCAATGTTTAATAATTCAAGTATTTTATTCAACAAAAATACGACCTATTTATTTCGTCTGCAAATATAATGCTATTCTCTCATACTTTTTTATTGGAAAGCCTTCAATTTTTGTTAATTCTTGTAATGAATCTATCTTTCCAATAGAATCCTTGTATTTAAAAACCATAAGAGTCGTTTTATAATCCATGTAGACAATTGATAAAACTTCTTTAAAAGTAGCTGTATTGATATTCAGCTTATTTATTTTTGGCCTTGAAAGTACAGCAAAGCAACTTTTCAACTCTGCCACGACCTCTTCAGACAGCCCCCACACCTCCTCGACTTGATTTATATCTGAAAAACCTCTCAGTAAATTCCTATACTTAACAATACGATGTGACAATACAGCACCTATCCCATTCAATGTCTTAAAATCGCCTTCATTTGCTGTGTTGATATCTAATTTGACCTCACAAGACTTGGTTGCTACTAATCTATTATTGTGGTAAACTTTTTCGGAAAACAGCAGTGCTTTTGAAAATAGTTGCAACACCGAATCAGAGACACCAGTTATCATTTGAAAGTGTTGAAGATTTTTAAAAGACTTGTTTTCTTTTCGAAAGGCCAACATGCGATCAATTTCAGAAACTGACATACCTAATAGGTATGCATTCGCATCTGAGATATAATTTGCATGTATTTTGTGTTGGTAAAGAAGGTTTCTTTTTCCATTCTGAAGCGAATCGATTTGACGACGAATCTCTGAGAGCTTTTGAAAATTTTCGGAGCTAGTAACAAATCGAAATGGCCAACAGACGTAGAGTACTTGTAGAACAATAACAAATAGTACAAAATAAAAAATCCCAATTCTGTTTCTTTTCGTGAACCAGAAATGGGATTTGAATAAAGTCATTCGAATGTATTTAAGATTTTATCGCTTTTATATATTTGGACAATTCTTCTTTCACCTTTGGATATAAGAAAATTAAACCAATAACATTCGGAGCGGCCATCGCAAAAATCATTGCGTCAGAAAAGTCAGTTACCGATCCTAGACTTGCAGCCGAACCAATGATAACAAATGTACAAAATAGTATTTTATAGCTATAATCTGAAGCTTTAGAACGCCCAAACAAGAACATCCAACCTTGTAAACCATAATAGGACCATGACAACATTGTAGAAAAAGCAAACAAAACAACCGCAATAGTCAATACATAAGGAAACCATGGAATCACTGATGCAAATGCCTTAGAAGTAGCAACAACTCCATCTGGAGACTTTACACCATAAGTCATAATACTTCCATCATTGTTGGTAATAATAATCACTAAGGCAGTCATAGTACATACCACTACTGTATCAATAAAAGGCTCTAACAAGGCAACTAAACCTTCAGAAGCAGGATATTTTGTCTTTACAGCAGAGTGAGCAATCGCAGCAGAACCGATTCCAGCCTCGTTTGAAAAGGCAGCTCTTTGAAAACCTACAATCAATACTCCCAAAAGTCCTCCAGAAATCCCCTTTGGATTAAAAGCTCCTGCAAATATTTGTGCAAATGCATCGCCAATATTAGAGAAATTTGCAATCAATATAATGATTGCAGCTAAGAAGTAAATTCCAACCATAAACGGAACCACTTTTTCGGTAATGTTTCCAATTCGTTTGATTCCTCCTATAATAACAATCGCAACAAAAATAGCCATTACAACACCAAATATTAGAGAAGCACTTGGGCTTACTGCACCGATCATAGTTGTAAATTGTTGCGCAGCTTGATTGGCTTGAAACATATTTCCGCCACCGAAAGAACCACCTACAACCATTATTGCAAAAACAAAACCTAAAATTTTTCCCAATTTACTTTTACCTACATCTGCAAGGCCTTTTTTAAGATAGTACATTGGTCCTCCATAGATAGTTCCATCTTCCCCTATATCTCTATACTTTACACCTAAAGTACATTCTACAAATTTAGATGACATACCTATAAGGCCAGCTATAATCATCCAAAAGGTAGCTCCTGGTCCCCCCAAAGATATGGCGATAGCTACCCCCGCAATGTTCCCTAGACCAACAGTTCCAGAAAGTGCTGCAGTCAAAGCTTGGAAATGGGAAACCTCTCCAACATTATTGTCAGTGTTTTCAGAAGAATCTGCGTCGTGATCTACTTTGTCGTAGCTACCCCTAACAATATTAATAGAAGTTGGAAACAAACGTATGTTGGCAAATTTAAAGATAACAGTAAACATCAAACCTGCTAACAACAACATGATAATTACAAAAGGCATTTCTAATCCTCCACCTAAAGGAACAGGATAAAAAACAAAACTTCCCCAAGCGTCAGCTATTGGCTTAAAACCTTCATTGATTCTTTCCGCCATACCATGTTTTTCTGACATTACTTCTTTTGACTGAGCGATTGCAAGCACAGGAAACAACATAAGCATTTGTAAAATTCTGTTTCTCATAATGGAATAAATATATTTCTGTGTTTTTATTTTAAAAGTTTTGCAAGATATCTAATATTTCCTTGTAAATAAAAATAATTTCAAACTATTTAGAATGACTTTTGGCATGAAAATTAACCTAAAAAAGCATTTTTAATTTTGAAATTTGTTCCGAAGTACCCAACAGGATAAGATTGGACTTTGCTTTTAAAATCGTATCTGAAGAAGGGTTTATAATATAATCTCCTTCAGCGGTAATAAAACCAATGACATTACAACCGGTTTTTTTTCTTAGGTCTAAATCTCTTATGGACTTTAAAAGGTATTGTTTCGGCAAAGCATCAACGGCAATTTCTTCTAAATTAGCAGCGTCATCACCGGATAGAGAAATGCGATTGACAAACTCTACCAAATCAGGTGTTACTAACAAAGATGCCATATGAGCACCTCCAATTCTATCTGGCATGATTACATTATCTGCACCCGCAATCTTGAGCTTTTTTTCTGTAGATTCGTCTGTAGCTCGGCTGACAATATTGGCTTTGGTATTTAATTGTCGTGAAGACAATACCACATATAAATTATCTGCATCAGAGGGTAGCGCAGTAATCAAACTTTCTGCCCGTGCTATACCTGCACTCAACAAAGAGACATCTTCAGTAGCATCTCCGTGAAAATACAAGAAACCATCTGCATCGATTTCTTTTAATAGTGTTTTTGATTTTTCGATGACCACACAGGGTTTGTTATACTTTTTCAGTTTTGCTGCGGCTTGTCTTCCGTTTCTTCCATAACCACATACAATCGTATGCCCTTGCAATTTTTGAATTCTTTTAATCATTTTATTGTTGTGTAACTCTTCCATAAGATTGCTGTTTGATACATATTCAGATATGACTGAAACCACATACCCATATATAATGACACTAAAAAATATCAGCGATATTGTAAATAGCTTTGAGGCATCTGTCAAAGGAATCACCTCTCCAAAACCAACCGTAGTTAATGTAATAGTAGTCATGTACAAGCCATCTACAAAAGAAAAATCAAAACAGACAACATAACCAAATACACCATATAATAATGCTGTAAAAAAAAGAACAATTGCTTTATATATCTTATAATTCAAATCGAGGAACAAGTTTAGAGGTCAAAGACAGAGGTTCGCTTTGTGTACAACAAATCTTTAAGTTTCAGGAAAAAAGCAAAAATTAAGTAAACTCCAAACGACACACCTAATGTTACAAAAGAAAGGTATATAAAAAACAAACGAAGGTTTTTAACCCCAATTCCTAAACGTTCAGAAAATCGAGAAATAACATCAAAACCGTGTTTTTCAAAATAATGACGTATGTCATGAATCCAATGCATATTGATATGTATATTAAAAGCAAGGTAACAAATAAATTGACATGAAAGAAAAATAGCATTGAAATTATAATTTAGTTAAAATGAAGAGCTCAGTTTACTTGGTAAATAAAATTTTCAAAAACAAGGCTAAAAGCATACTTTTGTATCCCAAACAAACCTTCATGACACTACAAAACCTGATCGATCAAATAAAAGCAAAAAAATCATTTTTGTGCATAGGACTGGATGTGGATTTACAAAAAATCCCAACACATCTATTGGAAAAAGAAGATCCTATTTTTGAATTCAACAAGCAAATTATCGATGCAACTCATCACCTCGCAGTTGCTTACAAGCCCAACACTGCCTTTTACGAGTGTTATGGCCTTGACGGTTGGAAATCTCTTGAAAGAACAATCAATTATCTCAATGAAAAACATCCGGAGATTTTTACCATTGCAGATGCCAAAAGAGGGGATATTGGAAACACCTCAACCATGTATGCCAAAGCCTTTTTTGAAAACATGAACTTTGATTCTGTTACAGTAGCTCCCTATATGGGTAGTGACTCCGTTGAGCCTTTTCTAGCATTTGACAACAAGTTCACCATCTTGCTGGCTTTGACATCAAACAAAGGAGGATTGGATTTTCAAGCGCAAACTATCTCAGAAGAAGAAAAAGTATACCAAAACGTACTTAAACAATCATTGACCTGGAAAAACAAAGAACAACTGATGTATGTAGTTGGAGCAACCAAGGCATCTTATTTTAAAGACATTCGTAAAATCGTTCCAAATCACTTTTTACTGGTACCAGGTGTAGGGGCTCAGGGAGGAAACTTACAGGACGTATGTAAATACGGTTTAAATGAAAACATAGGACTTTTGATCAATTCTTCTCGTGGTATTATCTACGCAGGAAATGACGAAAATTTTGCAATTTCGGCCCAAGAAAAAGCTCAAGAATTGCAAGCAGAAATGGAGGAAATATTAAAGAATAATTTGTAACCTAATTACACTAAAAAAGCCCTTCTTTACAAAGGGCTTTTTTTATTGTATTATCAAGAATTCAAATCAATTTCTTTTAAGTTTTCAATTTTATTACGTTCTAAAAAGGCATCAATCGTTTCAAAATGCTCGACAACTCTCTTGTCTTTAAACTCAAAAACTTTTTGAGACAAACCTTGTAAGAAATCTCTATCGTGAGATACCAATATCAGGGTACCTTCAAACGATAATAAGGCCTCCTTTAAAACTCCTTTAGACTTTAAATCCAAATGATTGGTTGGCTCATCCAAAATCAAAACGTTCACAGGCTCTAAAAGCAACTTCACCATAGCCAAACGGGTTTTCTCACCCCCAGAAAGCAGATTTACTTTTTTATCAATGGCATCTCCACTAAACATAAAGCGTCCCAATATATTTTTGATTTGGGTTCTGATATCTCCATGAGCTACCTCATCCACTGTTTGAAAAATCGTGAGATTGGGATCTAATAAAGCGGCTTGATTCTGGGCGAAATATCCAACTTTGGCATTGTGACCCAAAGCACAATTCCCCTCAAATTCAATCTCTCCCATGATGGCTTTGATCATCGTTGATTTTCCTTCCCCGTTTCTACCTACAAAAGACACCTTTTCTCCTCTAGATATTGACAAGTTCGCATTTTTAAATACGACATGGTCTCCATAAGACTTTGATAAATCTTCTGCGATTACCGGATAATCTCCTGAACGAGGAGCGGGTGGAAATTTCAATGCCAAAGCAGAATTGTCCACATCGTCCACTTCTATAATTTGAAGTTTTTCCAACATACGCTCTCGGTCCCTCACTTGATTGGTCTTTGAGTAGGTCCCTTTAAAACGATCTATAAAAGCTTTGGTATCTGCAATAAACTTCTGCTGTTCTTGATATGCCTTTATTTGATGTGCTCTACGATCTTTTCTCAACTCTAAATAATGGCTGTAGTTGGCCTTATAATCGTAAATACGTCCCATAGTTACCTCTATGGTTCTATTTGTTACTGTATCAATAAATGCTTTATCATGTGAAATCACAACTACAGCTTTGGCTTTGTTTAAAAGGAAATCTTCCAACCATATTACCGATTCTATATCTACGTGATTTGTAGGCTCGTCCAACAAAATCAAATCTGGCTTTTGTAAAAGAATTTTCACCAGTTCTATTCGCATACGCCACCCACCACTAAATTCACTTGTTGGACGATGAAAGTCGTCTCTTCTAAAACCAAGCCCTAACAATGCCTTTTCAACTTCGGCATCGTAATTGACTTCTTCCAAAGCATAGAAGTGTTCTCCTAAATCAGACACCTTTTCGATAATTTTCATATAGTCTTCAGACTCGTAATCTGTACGTGACTCCAATTCTCTGTTTAAGCGTTCCATTTCATCACGCATCTTAAACACATGTTCGAATGCCTTAGCAGCTTCTTCAAAAACGGTACAATTATCATCTGTAAGCAAATGTTGTGGCAGATAAGCAATCACTGCTTCCTTGGGACATCGAACATTACCACGAGTAGCCTTTTGCACCCCCGCAATGATTTTCATCATTGTAGACTTTCCTGCTCCATTTTTTCCCATCAATGCAATCTTATCATTTTCATTGATCACAAAGGAGACATCGCTAAACAAGGTATCTCCACTAAATTCTACTGCTATCCCATCAACTGAAATCATATCGAAACTATTTTGAATCGCGAAAATAATCAAAAAAGAATTAGATGGTATGGAAAACTGATAAGATTGAAAAACTAGGTTATATTTGCAGCTTATGAATACAACTCCACAAACAACCCTTCTTTCCTCTCCATTACAAGGATTTACGGATTTCAGATTTAGAAATGCATTACATCACTATTTTGGAGGCATTGACACATTTTATGCCCCTTACATTCGGCTGAACGGAAAGCTTAAAATAAAATCATCATACCAAAGAGACTTAGACCCTGTCCACAACACAACACTTGAGGTTATCCCACAAGTCATGACCAATGACGCTGATGAATTTCTATTTGTAACAAAATACATTCAAGACTTAGGTTATACAGAATTGAATTGGAATTTAGGATGTCCCTATCCTATGGTCACTAAAAGAGGTATGGGTTCCGGGCTTATCAATGCTCCAGAAAAAATTGACCATATTTTGGATAGAGTTCACTCTGAAACAACAGTTACTGTCTCTATGAAAATGAGAATGGGCTATGAAAATGCTTCAGAAATTTTAGACGCTTTTCCTACTTTGGAAAAATACCCCCTTAAAAATATTGCCATTCATGCTCGCATTGGAAAGCAACTTTACAAAGGTGGTGTCGATTTAGCATCTTTTCAAAAATGCATTGACCAATCCAAACACAAACTCTATTACAATGGAGACATCACAACGGTCTCGGGATTTAGAAAAATGCAAGAACGATTTCCTTCAATAGATCACTGGATGCTTGGTAGAGGATTAATTGCAGATCCTTTCCTCCCAAAAATGATTAAAGACAACACCGAATTGTACCCCAAAAATAGTTTGGAAATTTTCAAAGATTTTCACGACACCTTATATTCAGATTATGGGAGTTTTTTATCGGGTCCTACCCCATTACGTATGAAAATGATGGGCTTCTGGGAATATTTTTCCCTCTCTTTTTCAAACCCACAAAAGGTCTTTAAAAAAATAAAAAAAGCAAAGAGTTTGCAAAACTACGAATTAGCAGTAGCAGAAATTTTTTCAGAAAAAGACTATTTTGCATTTAAAAATTAACTAGTTATGCCTGAAGAAAAAAAGAATAGGTTTATAGAAAAGTCAAAATTACACCCTAAAAATAAGCACAGAGAGGCCTATGATTTTAGAGCACTGGCTACTACTTACAAAGACTTGAACACCTATGTTTTTGAAAACAAACACGGAAACTTAGGGATTGACTTTTTTAATCCTCAGGCGGTAAAAGCTTTAAACAAAGCCATATTACTACATCATTACCAATTGAAGTACTGGGACATTCCAGATGGTCATCTCTGTCCACCGATCCCAGGAAGAGCTGATTACATTCATTACTTAGCTGATCTTCTCGATGAATCAAAAAAACAATCACAACCTGTAAACTGTTTGGATATTGGAGTTGGAACCAATTGTATCTATCCTTTAATAGGCAACATAGAATACGGATGGACATTTGTGGGGGCTGATATAAGTCCAACAGCCATCTCATCTTCACAAAAAATAATTGACAACAACCCTTCATTAAAAAAATACATCAGTTTACGTTTACAGAAAAACCCCAATGATATTTTCAGAGGAATCATCAAAGAAAGTGACTATTTCGACATCACACTTTGCAACCCTCCCTTTCACGATTCAGCAGAAGCAGCTCACAAAGCTACAAATCAAAAACTTTACAATCTAAGTGCTAAAGACATGACTAGATTGAATTTTGGTGGGCAACACCATGAACTTTGGTGTAAGGGTGGAGAACTCGAATTTGTCAAAAAAATGATACGTCAAAGCCAATATTACACAAACAATTGTAGCTGGTTTACTTGTCTTATTTCTAAAAAAGAAAACTTAAGACCTTTGAAAGTATTACTCAAAAAAATAGGAGTTGCAACTGTAAGAGTTATCACTATGGAACAAGGCAATAAACAGAGTAGAATGATTGCTTGGAGATTTTCAGCTTCAAAAGTGAAAACATCATTTTGAATTTGCAGAAAAGGTATCCGTTTTCAAATCATAACCAAAAGGACAATGCTTACAGCCATTTTTACAACAATAACCTCTTTTCTTATGATACTGCGCTGTAAAAACGCGGTATCCTTCATCGTTCCAATAAAAGTCACCCTCTTCAAGTGATAAGTTTGCCATTACTTGGTATTTTATGCAAAAATAAAACTTATCTCACTAAGAACGAAGTTAAAAATAAAAAAAGTATGTTTGTATAAACAACAAAAGTAATGAAACGTAAGTACAAACATATCTTGATTACCAAACTTGAGTTTCAAACTTTACTATTGGGACTTGTTTTGATTGGTTGTTCCAAAAAAATGACCATCAATGAAGATATTTGTTATACTGTAAATGTTTACGCTACACAGGAAGAAAAAAAATACCTAAACGATGTAGAAAGAATCCAAGGTAACATATTAGCCGCACCAAACTCTGACAAAGCGAAAGAACATTGGTGTGAATTGAAAGTAGCTATTGAAAATTACTTAACCTACCTAGATTCAATTAAAGAATGTACTGAGTTTAGTGTAGAAAAGGACTTGGAAGGGAAAATACAAGATTTGAACGATGAATTAGAAATAGCAAAAAACAAATCAGGTCCTGAATGCGATTAAATCCAAGTTTTTTTAACTAAAAAATTGTTTTACAGTTGATTAATCCGTATTTTAGAGTGTTAATTAAATTTCTGAATTATGAAAAACAAAAGCTGTTCATGTGATTGTGCCCCGTGTAAGAAAGGAAATTGCAACGAATGTTCTTGTACTTCTTGCTCATGTAAAGATTGTTCTTGTTAAGCTACACTAGTCCTAGCTTTTATTTCCTGAATACTCATATCATCTTTTTCCTATTTATATGTATCTTGTCTTGAGTGAAATTTAGTAGCTTTGCCAAAAATAAATTAATGACTGAAGATATATATGGTACTGCGCTTCTAGATTACCAACAGGGTAATTATTCCGAAGACATTATTACTTATGTGAATGTTGGCGGTGAGGAAGAAAAAGACGTACTTCCACTCCCATACTTATTTAGGACCTATAACGAAATGCCAAGCTTAGAAAAAAAGGCCCTATCGCTATGCAAAGGAACTATATTGGACATTGGAGCAGGTGCTGGAAGTCATTCTTTACACCTACAAGAAAAAGGAAAAGAAGTAACTGCATTAGACATCTCAAAAGGGGCTTTTGAAGTTTGTAAAGCAAGAGGTATTAAAAACTGTCTGCACGGTAATGTTCTAGACCTAAAACACCAAAAGTTCGACACTATTTTAGCACTTATGAATGGTGCAGGTATGTGTGGAAAACTGAAAACTTTAGCTCCATTTTTAAAACACTTGAAAACATTGTTAAAATCGAAAGGTCAAATACTACTCGACTCTTCTGATATTATCTATATGTATGAAGATGAAGAAGGTGATCATTGGATTCCAAGTGATCTTCCCTACTATGGAGAAGTAATTTTTAAAGTTGCTTACAAAAACAAAGAAGAAAAGCCTTTTCCATGGATGTATATAGATTTCAACACTTTGCAACGCTGTGCACATGACAATGGATTTGACTGTAAGCTCATCCAGGAGGGCGCACACTATGACTATTTGGCTCAGTTAACACTTCGTGAACAACCCAAAGATTAGGTATGAAAAAACTTATTTTAGCATTTCTACTGTTCGGTTTTTACAGCCAAACACATGGGCAAAATATTTCAAACGCAATGGTTTTCCAAGGAAAACTAAACAGGCAATTCTCAAACAGTAAAATTTCTCCTTTGCCCAAAAAAGAAATTTGGAGCTTTAAATCACTTCCTTTTTATGATTGGGATTCAGATTTCTGTGTAGAAGCAATTGTAAAAAGAACACCCAATGCCCCATTGTTTGAAATGTCTACCTCAACAGAAAGAAAAGTACTCTATCAAAAATATGCAGATTTACACTTTACATTGCAAGGACAAAAACTAAAACTGAGCGTTTATCAAAATCAAAAATTAAAGTATCAAATGGAGACGCGTAACCTTTTATTTTTACCTTTTAAAGACCTCAGTAATGAGGGAGTTACCTATTCAGGAGGGCGTTATATAGACCTTGATTTAGGCGATATTAAAAACGGAAAAATAATCCTTGATTTTAACCAAAGTTACAACCCATATTGCGCGTATAACAAAAACTATTCGTGTCCTATACCTCCGCGTGAGAATCACCTTGAGACAATTATAAAAGCGGGAATCAAAAAAGGGATTATCCGAAAATAAATTAGTCCAACAGCACTTTATCGGCGTCTCTCCAATTCCACTTACCAGTAATCGTTGCATTTTTAAGAATCATGATACCAGGATTGGCTCTTATCATGGTTTTTAAGGTTGTTTCATCACAGAATAAGAACTCAAAAGGAAGCCCTAACTTTTTTTGTAAAGCTGTCAATTCACTCGTTGCTGAGGCAGAAACACCGTATACTAAATACCCTTTGTCTTTTGCTTTTTGGGCTACCTCTTTGACAGCTGTAAAAGCATCCTCTTCTGCTACATCTAAATTATAAGATATAATCAACATACTCTTTGAAGCCTCAAGAATAGTCGTCGTTAAATCCTCTGTTTCAGACTCCAAAAAGAAATCATGTACCGGAGGCAATTCGTCACTATCATCTTGATACTCCATTCCTTCGATAATGTTTTTACCAATAGCATAAGCTCTGAAATCAACGATTGGCAAATGCATCAATACATGGTTTGTAATGAATACAAAAACCAAGAAACAAAATATTGTAATTCGCTTCAATACAACTTGTGAAAAAATTGGCTTAAGGTACCTAAATTGAAATAGAGGAACTAACACGATAAGAAGTATTACATTTTTGTAAAACGTGTCCCAAGGCGATAGTTTTAATGCATCACCAAAACAGCCACAGTCTGTAACTTTATCATAATAGGCAGAATACCATGTCAAAAACAAAAACAACAAATTGATTCCAAATAGAGACCACACAGTCCATTTAGGTTTGTAACCTATAAGTAAGGTAACCCCTAGAAGAATTTCTACAAGAATAAGTAGAATCGAAAAAGGCAATGCAAACGGAATCAAAAATTCAAGATTGAGTACATCTTCACCGAAATACTCTTGAAATTTATAACTAGAACCCAAAGGATCTACCAACTTGACGAAACCGGAAAATAAAAAAACTGCAGCTACCAATATTCTAGCTGCAAAAACGACAATTCTCATAATTTCACTAATTAAAATATAATACTAAGCTTGATTCAAGTGAACCATCGCAAAAATAGCGTAATTGACCATGTCTTGGTAGTTGGCATCAATTCCTTCAGAAACAAGCGTTTTTCCTTGGTTGTCTTCAATTTGTTTGACACGAAGTAGTTTTTGAAGAATCAAATCAGTTAAGGAACTGACACGCATATCTCTCCAAGCCTCACCATAGTCATGATTTTTCGCCTCCATCAATTCTTTAGTAACAGTCATGTGCTTTTTATAAAGCTCGACAGCTTGCTCAGTAGACAAATCAGGTTGTGTTGCAACCCCTAACTCTAATTGTATCAAAGCCATGATGGAGTAATTGATAATACCTATAAACTCAGACACCTCACCTTCTGCAACTTTACGCACCTCATTTTCCTGTAATTGACGTATGCGTTGTGCCTTGATAAAAATCTGATCTGTCAATGAGGAAAGACGTAATATACGCCATGCACTTCCGTAGTCAGTCATTTTTTTCTCAAATAAAGCACTGCAAGTAGCAGCAATCGAATCGTATTGTTTGGATGTATTTTGCATAGGTAAGTTTCAAAAAAAATATGTAATTTCGTCCTTGTTACATCGTTGTTTGCAAAGCGAATACATGAAAACGAAATTAAAAAAAAGATTTTCATTTCAAGCATAATTATGCAATTTTTGAAAAGCTTCTCAACAACACAACGCAGATTTGCTAAAAACTGCTTTTCAAAATAACAAGACAATGCACAGTATCAATTGCAAAGGGCAACTAATAGACTTAACAACTCCAAAAGTAATGGGTATTTTAAACTGTACTCCTGATTCTTTTTACGACGGAGGAAAATACAAAGACGCTGCAGGTATCATTGTACAAGTAAAAAAAATGCTGGAGGAAGGAGCAACTTTTATTGACGTGGGTGCATATTCCTCTCGACCGGGAGCCACACATATTACAACAGAAGAAGAACTAAAGCGCCTTCTACCCGTTGTTGAACTCATTCTCAAGGAATTTCCCAACACTTTGATTTCAGTGGACACTTTTAGGAGCGAGGTAGCCAAAAAAGCCGTTGATACAGGGGCTTGTATTATCAACGATATTTCTGGAGGAAATGCTGATTCTTTGATGTTTCAAACTGTGAGTGAATTACAAGTTCCTTACATTGCCATGCACATGCAAGGCACTCCTCAAAACATGCAAATCAACCCACAATATAAAAATTGTACCCTTGAAATTCTTAAAGACTTTGCTACAAAAAGCCACCAGTTAAAATTGCTCGGAGTCAATGATATAATTTTTGATGTAGGCTTTGGATTTGGAAAGACACTAGAACACAATTATGAACTATTGAAAAATCTAGCACTTTTCCAACAACTCGACTGCCCTATCCTGACGGGAGTCTCTAGAAAATCCATGCTATACAAGCCTATTAACTCTAATCCTGAAGAAGCATTAAATGCCACTTCAGTAGCACATACTATAGCCTTACAAAAGGGAAGTCAAATCTTAAGAGTCCACGATGTAAAAGAAGCTGTGGAAGTAATCACCATTAACAATCTATTACAATAAACTATGCCTGAGTTCAACTACCACAACAGAAAGTTCAGAGCAATCTCTAACAGCAAACATGGAGAAATTGGCAGTGACTTAGTGTTTACCTACCAACAAAACGAAAATATCCTTTCATGCTCTTATAGTGGAGGTGTTATTGTGAAAGGGCACCTACTAGGAACCGTTGCTGATGATGGTTGTTTGAATTTTTCTTACCATCAAATCAATGTTGATGGAAGTCTAAAAACAGGTATATGCACTTCACATCCAAAACGAATGGAAAATGGAAAAATAAGACTGTACGAATTTTGGGAATGGACCTCTGGAAACAAACAAAAAGGAAGTTCTGTCTTAGAAGAACTATAAGACTTTTAATCACATGACTTTCGAACTCCTTTTTACTTTTCTAAGTGCCTCCATACTGTTGACTCTACTCCCCGGCCCTGATATTTTATTTGTATCTACTGAAAGCGCTGACAAAGGAAGTAAATTTGGAATAGCTATCAGTATCGGTCTTATGATTGGCCTAGTAATTCACACGCTAATGGCAACAACAGGTGTAGCAATAGTGCTCCAAAAAACACCTGAATTATTCAAAATAATAAAATACTTGGGCGCTCTTTACATGCTATACCTAGCTTACTTAAGTTACAGAGAAAAACAGCAAAACCAAAAAGTAAAAAATTCTAAAAAATCGGAACATTTTTATTTTTGGAAACAGGTGCAGAAGGGGTTATTTATGAATCTTTTAAACCCTAAAGTATCCCTTTTCTTCTTAGCATTCCTTCCTCAGTTCACTAGAAATATAGCACTTGCCTTTGAAGTGCAAATGTTGGTATTGGGAGCGCTTTTTATATTGCAAGCATTTGTTATTTTCGGTACAGTAGCTCTTGTTTCCGCATCCATTTCAACATTGTTTACTGGAAGCTTGATTTCCAAGTGGAGTCGACCTTTGAAAGTTTGTATTTACACCTGTCTAGGTTTTTCGATTCTTTGGATGTAGTCGTTTATGGGGTACAACTATTTCTTTTCCTCTGGCAATAGGCGAAATGTTTTTCTATGATAGATAGAAACACCGTGTTTGAGAATTCCTGCTCGATGTTCTTTTGTAGGGTATCCTTTATTTTTTTTCCAATTGTAACAAGGAAACGCTTCGTGTAAATTGTCCATCAAAAGATCTCTGTGTGTTTTTGCCAATACAGATGCCGCCGCAATAGACATAAACTTTGCATCTCCTTTGACAATGGTAGCATGGGGAATATCTTTGTAAGGATTGAACTTATTGCCATCAACAATAATAAATTGTGGACAAGTAGTGAGCGAATCCACTGCACGATGCATGGCCAAAATAGAAGCTTGAAGAATATTTATGTCGTCTATTTCTTTTTCACTTACAATTCCCACACCATAAGAAACCGCTTGCGCCTCAATGATTGGTTTTAACAACAAACGTTGTTTTTCTGTAAGCTTTTTAGAGTCGTTCAATAAAGGATGTGAAAACCCTTCAGGGAGTATGACTGCTGCAGCAACAACTGGACCACTCAAACAACCACGCCCCGCCTCGTCTACACCCACTTCTAGTTCTACTTTGGAATACTTGAATTGCAATGACATACTTATTTTTTTAAACAAAAATAGTAGGTTCTAATGAAAGAGACAAACGAGGTCGCTACAATGAAATAAGTCAAAAAAATAAGCCTATTGCTACAAAAAATTTCACTTTTGCAAAAGCTATAGAATCTGAATAAATATCCTACCTTTGTGAATGGTTTTACGCCTTTCTAAGAAGGTTGTATTTGAACAAATTATAACCGGATATTTTATTTGTAATTCGCATTTATGAAAACCTTAGTATTACGTATTCTTCTACTTTTTATTTGCCCTTTCCTTTACGCTCAAGAGACTGGAGAACTTCCACAAACTATCAGAGCAGGTGGTGATAAAAATACAATACAAAAGAAGGCTCTAAAAACTAGAAATACGGACACTAAAAAAGAACTTGTAAATTCAGAAACAGGAAAGGCCGATTATAAATTATACAAAGTTATTTCTCATTACAAGGATACCATTCTATTAGATACTACATTGACCCTACAGAAATACTACAAAGCGAATTATTTACGCAAAGATTTATTTGGTTTTCAAGAGTTTCACAACCAAGGTCAAGTTATAAGCCCACTTACGTTTGAAACAAAAAACCTAGGAATACTTCCAAAAATGGGAGCTCAAGCGAAACACAGTGCTTATAAAGAAATTGAAGACATCAACTATTACAAGGTACCCACACCTATTTCAGAGTTTTTCTACTATAAAGGGCTCAAACAAGGACAAACTTTTGATTCTAAACTCGCCATCAATACCTCTGAAAATTTCAATTTTTCTTTAGACTATACTGGATTAAGATCCTTGGGTACTTATAGAAACGCATTGAGCAGTATCAAAAGTTTTCGAGGAACAATGTCCTACACTAGCAAAAACAAACGCTATGCATTGCGTGCACATCTAGCCAATCAAAATATATACAATCAAGAAAATGGAGGGTTGACGGAGATCGCAAAGGGATTTTTTGAAAATAAAGATCCTGAATATGAAGACCGTGGGCGTCTCGATGTAAACTTAGAAGACGCTAACACAAGCCTTATCGGAAAGCGTTATTATATAGACCACAACCTTAAATTACTGAATAGTAAAGACAGTATTTCTTCCAAATTGAACAACCTAAAGCTAGGTCATGTGTTTAGCTACGAGACAAAAAACTATTATTTTAGATCCTCTAACACTGCTTTTTTTGGTAACTCTTTTACCGCAACAACTGATGACAAAACAAGCCATAAGAGTATGAATAATGAAGTATATCTCAACTTTACATCTCCATATGTTTTAGGTAACTTTCGTGTAAAAGCAGGTATTCACAACCTATACCAAGGTTATAAAAAGATTGTCAATTTTGGAACGGTAACAATCCCCAATCAAATAGAACAGCAGGCTAGCTCTTTAGGAGCTCACTGGAAAGCTTCGTTGAAAAATATTCACATCAATGCAGAAGCTACTACCTTAGTTCAAGGTGACCTAGAAGGTTCCAATCTCTTTGTTGAGGCTGCTTTTGTAAAAAACAAAAAAGTTGCTATTAGTTCTTCTATTCAGTTAAACAGTAAAGCTCCTGCTATAAACTACACCTTTTACCAAAGTAACTTTGCTGCGTACAATTGGATCAATGACTTTAAAAATATTCAAACTAGAAATCTAAATATTGGCATTAAATCAAAATGGTTGAATGCGAATGCTGCTTTGAAAAGTATCGATAATTTCACCTATTTCAATGATGCAGCACAAAGTAGTCCGTCACAATACAGTGGAACAATTACAAGTTTTAAAGCCCAAGCACAACGCGAATTTAAACTAGGTGATTTTGCTTTAAATACAGACATCATCTATCAAAAAGTAACTGCAGGAAGCAGTGTTTTTAAGCAACCCGATTTTCTAGGACGTTCGAGCTTTTACTTTTCAAAATATTTATTCAAAAAAAGATCGATGTTCCTTCAAACTGGGATTACTGCCAATTATTTTTCGGCATACGAAGCAAACGCATACAATCCAGTTCTAGGTGAATTTACCCTTCAAAATAGTGAAATGGTGGGAGGAAAGCCTATTTTAGATTTTTTTATAAATGCTGAAATTAGAAGAACTCGCGTATATTTCACTTTTGAAAACCTTATGGCTTTTTCAAATAGCAACTATTATTACGCCACACCAAACAATCCATATAGAGACTTTGTCTTTCGTTTTGGTTTTGTGTGGAATTTTTTCAGATAAACAGAGTACTCTCTAAAATCTCACTAAGATGCCAAAGGAAATACAACTTCAAGTAAAACCCAAAGTAGCTGCTACCGAACTTTTATTAAAAAAAGAAGTAGGCTACAAACTCAAGATTTCTTTTGAAAAAATTCGACATGTGGAGATTCTTAAAAGATCTATTGATGCGCGTCAAAAAGCAGTAAAAATAAATTTAAAAGTTGCCGTTTATGTTGAAGAGGATTTTGAGGAAAACCTCCCTCAAATTCCAAACTACCCAAACGTAAGTAATAAAGAAGAAGTTCTTGTTGTTGGTGCAGGTCCGGCTGGATTATTTGCTGCTTTAAAACTCATTGAAAAGGGACTCAGACCCATTGTACTCGAAAGAGGGAAAGATGTTCGCGCAAGAAGAAGAGATTTGGCTGCAATTACAAAGTTTCATACCGTAGACGAAGACTCTAATTATTGTTTTGGTGAAGGGGGAGCTGGTACTTATTCTGATGGAAAGTTGTATACACGCTCAAAGAAAAGAGGTGACGTCAATGCCGTATTGAAATTATTGGTTGCTTTTGGAGCTACTAAAAATATAATGGTAGACGCACATCCGCATATAGGTACCAACAAACTACCTAAAATAATTGCAAGTATCAGAGAGGCCATCATTAATTTTGGTGGTGAAGTACGTTTTGAGACTAAAGTGACTGACTTGTGTATCAAAGACAGTCAAATTGCCGGTGTTGTTTTAGGAGACGGAACCAAGCTTGCTGCTAAGAAATTGATTTTAGCCACTGGACATTCTGCACGAGATATTTTTGAATTGCTCCATGCCAAAAATATTTTAATCGAAGCAAAACCTTTTGCTTTGGGAGTACGCGTAGAACACCCACAGTCACTTATTGACAGCATCCAATACAAGTGTGACATCCGTAGTGAATACCTACCTCCTGCTCCATATAGTATTGTAAAACAAGTAAAAAACAGAGGTGTTTATTCCTTTTGTATGTGTCCTGGAGGGGTAATCGCCCCATGCGCAACAAGCCCTGGAGAGGTAGTTACCAATGGCTGGTCTCCCTCTAAAAGAGACCAACCCACTTCAAACTCTGGAATCGCTGTTGAATTAAAAATACAAGATTTCGGACCCTATGCTAAAAGAGGCCCTTTGGCTGCTATGGAGTTTCAGAAACAAATCGAACAAAAAGCATGGCACCTTGGAGGAGAAACCCAAAGAGTACCGGCACAAAGATTGGCAGACTTTACAAAAGGTAGGTTGTCTTCAGACATTCCTAAAACTTCTTACCAACCAGGAACAACACCTGTTGAACTTTCAAAGGTATTCCCTGAGTTCATCTATAAAACTCTTCAAAAAGGATTTGTAGAATTTGGAAAATCTATGCGCGGCTACCTCACCAATGAAGCAGTAGTTCACGCTCCAGAATCAAGAACATCGTCTCCAGTTCGTATCCCGAGAGATCCACAAACACTACAACACCCTCAGATAAAAGGATTGTTTCCTTGTGGTGAAGGTGCTGGTTACGCTGGTGGAATTATATCAGCTGCTATAGACGGAGAGAAATGTGCTGAAATGTGTCAATAAAAAATTAAGTAAATTTGTATAATATCTAAACATGAACACTAAATTTTACAAGTACCAAGGAACAGGAAATGACTTTGTCATGATCGACAACCGTGACTTACACTTCCCTAAAAACAACGTAGCATTTATAAGGCATCTGTGTGACAGACGTTTTGGCATTGGTGCAGACGGTCTGATTTTATTGAACCCATCCGAAGAGTATGATTTTACTATGGTCTATTTCAATGCGGATGGAAATGAGGGAACCATGTGTGGCAATGGAGGAAGGTGTCTCGTTGCATTTGCTCACGATCTTGGAGTTATTAAAAAGAATAGTACTTTTGATGCAGTAGATGGACTGCACCATGCTAAAATTTATGAGGGTGTTGTTGAACTTCAAATGGTAGATGTTAAGGAAATTCAATTGAACGAAAACAAAGCCTTTTTAGACACAGGATCTCCGCACCACGTGGAAATCGTCAAAGATATTGCCACTTATGACGTGTATTCAGAAGGTAAAAAGATTCGCAATGGCGCCCCTTATTTTGAAGAAGGCACCAATGTAAACTTTGTTGAAAACACAGGAGATGCCTCCTTTAGAGTTAGAACTTTTGAAAGAGGTGTAGAAAACGAAACCCTTGCTTGTGGTACGGGAGCAACTGCCGTGGCCATTGCGATGTACGCACAAAAAAAGACGGACAAAACTATAATAAAATTACAAGTTGAAGGTGGAAATTTAGAAGTATCATTTAAAGAAACGAACGATCATTACACAGAGGTATTTTTAAAAGGACCTGCCAAATACGTTTTTGAAGGAAACTATAAATATATTGAGTAAGTAAATCATGGAAACATTGAAAGGAAATGCCTGTTATTTAAGAGCCCTCGAACCCGAGGACTTGGAATTCCTCTTTGATGTTGAAAACAATGAAACTCATTGGAAAGTAAGTGGTACGATTGCACCTTTTTCAAGATATATCTTAAAACAATATCTTGAAAGTGCCCACAAAGATATTTATGAAGTAAAGCAACTTAGGCTTGTCATAGCGGATCTTGAAACAGCTACAACCCTTGGAATGATTGACTTATTTGACTTTGACCCCGTACATAAAAGAGCGGGAGTCGGTATATTACTAGGTCGAGAACACAGAGGGAAAGGTTATGCTTCAGAAGCATTACACCTCTTGTGTAACTATGCATTTGAATACCTTGGACTGCACCAAATTTATGCCAATATAACCACAGACAACGAGGCAAGCTTACAACTATTTCAAAGCAGAGGTTTTAAATTAATCGGAGTAAAAAAAGAATGGATTAAAAATCAAAATATCTATTTGGACGAGGCAATGTACCAACGTATCGCTCCTAATGAAAATTAAAATGAATAAAAATAAAATCATCATAGTCAGTAGCCTACTGGCTGTTCTCGTAGGAATAATTAGTGGAGGTAGTATTTTTTACTCTAGAATTTACGGCAAAAATGTCGGTGATAATTTTACAGTTTTCATCCCTAGTAATTCTAATTTTGAAGATGTTGACAAACTCATTAAACCTCATTTGAAAAACAGCGCATATTTCGTGTGGGTTGCTCGTTTAAAAAAATACCAAAAAAACATCAAAGGTGGAAAATACACATTTAACAAAGGCATGAACACTAATGAGTTGGTAAATATATTGCGAAGTGGAAAGCAAAGCACTGTAAAACTGACATTTAACAACCAACATCGATTAGAGGAACTGGCTGGAAGGATTTCAAAACAAATTGAAGCGGATTCTTTAAGTCTATTAAAAGCCTTTAAAGAAGAAGAATTTTTACAAGAAAATGAATTTGACTTAGAAACAGCACTGGGTATGTACATTCCCAATTCTTATGAATTCTATTGGAATACTTCTGCCTATAAATTCAGAGCAAGAATGCTCAAAGAATACAATACATTTTGGAATGCCAAAAGAAAAGAAAAAGCAAAACAACAAAACTTAACGCCTAAGCAGGTCATAGCATTGGCTTCTATTGTACAAAAAGAAACAGCAACAATATCAGAAAGACCAATGGTTGCTGGATTATATTTGAATCGCTATAAAAATAAATGGCCATTGCAAGCTGATCCAACAGTGATATTTGCATTGAAAGAGAAATATGGACAAGATTTTACAGTGAAAAGAGTCCTGAATAATGATTTGAATATTGAGTCTAAATACAATACCTACAAATACAATGGGATTCCTCCAGGCCCCATAGCCATGCCTGACATATCATCTATAAATGCAGTACTTAACCCATCAAAACACTCCTATTTTTACATGTGTGCTAGTGTACAAAAAGTTGGTACGCATGCTTTTGCAAAGACACTTAGACAGCACAATAAAAATGCTAAAAAGTACCAACAGTGGATATCAAAACAAGGTATCAACAGGTAGTTCGTCGATACAAATCCTTCTTTCAACACTGTTCACTATTTCAAAACTTAGCTTTAAAGTAACTTTGATATGGCAAATACATGGTTGTTTTTGAAAATAAGAACGTATATCAAGCATACAATCACTTTCAAATAACATTTGAAATTTAATTAAAACACATACATATAAGAGTTTTTAATAAAATTTTTAAACCTTAAAAAAACACAAAGTACTGAAAACCAAGTAGTTGTGATTAAATTAAATTATCATAAATTTGCAAAAGTTTTTTTCAAAGAATTGAATCGGTAAACTTATAATTATGGAATCTTTAAGAAAAGAATTTTTAATAAATAGTGTTTGTGTATTCTTCTTGTGTTCGGTCACAGCTAACGAATTATTCTCAGAAAGTATTGAGAGTAGTATTTCGACAGTTCCTACAAAGGAAGAACACGATGCAGCCTTCAAAGGACCTTACATCAAAAACAATTTTTTTGAATTTAAAGAAGCGTTGGCACACAAAGAATCAAGAGGACAGTATGATATTGTGAACAAGTTTGGATATATGGGAAAATACCAATTTGGTAAAACCACCCTCAAATATCTTAAGATTAATGATGAAAAAACATTCCTTGAGACACCCTTGTTACAAGAAAAAGCATTTGTAGCTCTATGCCAAGTTAATAAGTGGATACTTCGCAAAGAAATAACAAGTTCAGTTGGTAAAACCTTCAATGGAATTCACATTACAGAATCCGGAATACTAGCAGCTGCTCACTTAGCGGGGGCTGGAAATGTAATGAAATACTTAAAAACTAAAGGGAAATATAAATTTTCTGACGCATTTGGTACGAGTATGGAATATTACATGAAAAAGTTCGGAGGATACGACACATCAACGATTGTACAGTGCAAAACACCAACGATAAACAAAATCAAATACGTTGCTTAAAGCTATTCATTACTGTTTGTGAATGATAAAAATCGCAGGTCTTTTGTGTAAATCCGGCTTTACGTTTTTCCATTCTTGTATACTGAAAGTCTTTATATACTCTGAAGAAAGAGAGATATCTGCTGCTACACATAATCGTGTAGAAGGGGTCAAAAACTGTTTCAAATCAGACAACATTTTATCGTTTCTATATGGAGTTTCTATAAAAATTTGAGACTGATTTTTTTCTTTTGACAGTTTTTCAAGTGATTTCAGTTCTTTTTTGCGCTCATTGCGATCGATTGGCAAATATCCATTAAAAGCAAAATTTTGGCCGTTCATCCCTGAAGACATCATTGCCATAAGTATAGATGAAGGTCCTACGAGTGGAACTACCTGTACACCTTTTTGATGTGCTAGCTTTACAACCTCAGCACCCGGATCTGCAATCGCTGGCACACCTGCTTCTGACAACAATCCTACTGAAAAACCCTGTTGACAAATATCTAAGTAACGTTCGACTTCAAAAGAGTTTGCATACTTGTCCAACAACATTATTTTCAAGTTAGGTTGTGGTTTACCCGGAGAAATCTTCTTTATAAACCTACGTGCAGATTTTTCGTTCTCAACAATGAAATAGTCAACCTCCTCGACAACTTTTTTCACAGACAAAGGCATTACTTCCAAAGGCTCAGTTTCTCCAAGGGTTGTTGGTATCAGATACAGTTTTCCTAAATTCATATGAAACACTTTTTAAGTTGGGATTTTTGCAGCAATTCGACTGCACGCTGTATCTATCAGTTGGTATACATTTTCAAACCCTTCCTCTCCTCCATAATAAGGGTCAGGTACTTCAAGATTCTCACCTGGAAACGATTCGTTTAGCAATAAACGTACTTTATTTTTTTGAACTGCTGTGCTTGCCATTCGAATAATATTGTTGTAATTAGAACGGTCCATGGCATAGATTATGTCAAAATTATCAAAATCGTCTTTTGAAAAAGCTCGAGCACGTTGATCCGTGATATCTATGCCATGCAATTTTGCAATTTGTATAGATCTTTTATCAGGTAAATTTCCAACATGATATGCGGCAGTTCCCGCAGAATCAACAATTAAAAATTCGGAAGAAACTTTAGATTTTAGAACACCTTCTGCCAATGGAGATCTACAAATATTACCGAGACAGACCATTAATATCCTTTGCATCTTAAAAAGTGAGTTTGGTAGTTAAATCTTCCACGTACTTTTTAAATTGCTTGTCTGTTTCAGTCAAATTATCAACAGTTTTACATGCGTGTAATACAGTTGCATGATCTCTTTTTCCTATTTGAGAGCCAATACTTGCCAAAGAAGACTTGGTCATACGCTTTGCAAAATACATTGCCAACTGTCTGGCTTGAACAATATGACGTTTCCTAGTCTTTGATTGTAATGTTGCAACATCCATATCAAAGTATTTGGAAACGACCTTCTGTATGTACTCAATAGAAACTTCTCTTTTGGTGTTCTTGACAAACTTATCAACTATTTGTCGCACCAAAGACATTGTAAATTCTTTTTTATTAAATGAAGCTTGTGCTATCATTGAAATCAAAACACCTTCTAATTCACGAACGTTAGACTTGATGTTTTTAGCAATATATTCTACAATATCATCAGGCATTTCTACACCATCTCTGAATAATTTCTTTTGAAGTATTGAAATTCTTGTTTCAAAACTAGGGGTTTGCAATTCAGCTGAAAGTCCCCATTTAAAACGTGATAACAATCGCTGTTCAATATCTTGCATATCAACAGGAGCCTTATCAGATGTCAAAATTACCTGTTTTCCATTTTGATGCAAGTGATTGAAAATATGAAAGAATACATCTTGTGTTCCTTTTTTACCAGATAAAAATTGCACATCATCTATAATCAAAACATCCACCATCTGATAGAAGTGAATAAAATCATTTCGAGTATTTCCTTTGATAGAATCTGTATACTGTTGTGTGAATTTTTCAGAAGAAATATACAATACTGTTTTATCAACATAAGAATCCTTTATCTGAACTCCAATTGCATGTGCCAAGTGTGTCTTTCCTAATCCGACACCTCCATAAATCAAAAGAGGATTGAAAGAAGTACCTCCTGGCTTGTTAGCTACTGCCAAACCAGCAGAACGAGCCAAACGGTTGGAATCACCTTCCACAAAATTCTCAAAATTATAACTAGGGTTTAATTGAGACTCAATCTTAACCTTCTGCAATCCAGGGATAACAAATGGATTTTTTAATTCTCTTTTTTTCAACCCAACAGGTACAGGAACATCCTGTGTTTTTAGCTGTGGTCTGTTAGCACTTGGTATTTTAATAATCTGAGGACTGTTGCTACTATAGGCATTTTCCATCTTGACTTCGTACACCAATTTTGCGTCTTTTCCGAGTTCTCTTACTAAAGCTACACGTAACAACTTGATGTAGTGTTCCTCCAACCATTCGTAAAAAAACTTACTTGGAACTTGTACCGTTAGTACTTCTCCTGCAACGCGAATAGGGATAATAGGTTCGAACCAAGTCTTGAAAGCTTGACTTTTTATGTTGTCCTTTATAAAGCCCAAGCATTCTTCCCAAATAGATAGCGCGTTTTTAGTCATTTTATATAGTATAGATTGTTGGAATAAAAGTGGGGAAATTCTCTTCTTCCAATAGTTGGTTTGATCAGTACAAAAGTGTGAATATTTTTTAGTAAAAAAAAATCTATTTGCTATTGTATTCTATTTATTTTTTACGTAGAATAAGCACATTAAAAACACACAATGATAGATAATAAAATACCGCTCAGAATTCGCTATGGCGAAACAGATCAAATGGGATATGCTCACCATGGAAACTATGCTCAATATTTTGAAATGGGCCGAATGGAACTTTTAAGAGACATCGGAATTTCTTACAAAAAAATGGAAGAAGAAGGATTAATACTCCCTGTATACTCGATGAATACTAGGTTTATCAAACCTGCAAGATTTGACAACACATTAACTTTAAGAACAATTCTTCGAAAAACACCTACTGCTAGGATTGTCTTTGAATACGAAATTTTCAATAGTGATAATGAATTAATTACCACTGCTGAAACGGTTTTAATATTTGTTGACACACATAAAAACAGGCCTATTAAAATACCTGAAAACCTGTTGTCAAAAATTGAAAACGCTTTTTCATAAGCTCGAATAAAAAGTACAAAAAAATATTCAAAATCAACTTGATTTTAACACTAAAAAATGATGTTTTTTAAAAAGGTTTTTTACCTCCGTGAAATGCCCTTTATTCACGTTCAAAATCAAGTTGCATTTGTTGGATAAATTTTGCGACTTAATCGATAGATTTTTTTGCTTGATTATGCGCATTATTTTATTCATATGCGCATAATCAAATGTCAATTCTAGCATATATTGAATTTCTTTATCAACTTTTTCAGCATTCGCCAAAGTCAATTGTGCCGATTCTTTATACGCTCGAATTAACCCTCCAACCCCTAATTTGACTCCTCCAAAATAACGCACCACAACAATAAGTACATTAGTCAAGTCGGAAGCTAGTATTTGTCCATATATAGGTTGTCCTGCAGAGTTACTAGGCTCCCCATCGTCATTTACTCTGAATTGATAGGGGTCCGTTCCCATTCGCCATGCATAACACCAATGTCTTGCAGTATGATGTTCTTTTTTTACTGTCGCAATGCACGCTTTAATGGTTGCCTCATCGGAAACTGGGAAAGCATAACCAATAAATTTACTCCCTTTTTCTTTAAAAATGGATGTTGGTGAATTTTCTGACAATGTTCTGTAAGTCTCAAGCCCTTTCATTACTAGTTGTTAATGGCATTATAGTAAAACCTAAACCTAGTATTATCAATGAAAGATTCAACAACGTGCCTGTTTTTTAAAACAGGCGCAAGCACACCTTCTGAAAAGGAAACATCGCCAGTTAAGACCCTTGCTTCATCCCAAAGACCTGCATTTATAAATGTCTGCAACATCGTAGCACCTCCTTCAATTAACACTGACTGAATTTGTCTTTTCTGTAATACATCACAAAGGGAAGTCGCCAAACAAGAGTTAAAGTCTATGTATTCGAAAGACAGGTTTTCACTTTGAGCTTCTTGCCCCTTATTTGTTATGTCTGTAAATATCATTGTGGGAATACTTCCATCTAACAAAGGAGCTGATGTAGGGATTTTTAAATTTCGATCTATTACAATACGAATCGGAGGAAGTCCTCCCCACTTTCGAATATCCAAAACAGGTGAATCAACAATTGCAGTGTTCGTTCCAACCAAAATAGCATGTTCTTGACTTCGCCATTTATGAACAATTGGTTGTACATTTGGACTACTAATCCAAACAGGTCTGTTTGTATCCTTGGACAAAGGAGCGATGAATCCATCTTGTGTTTGTGCCCACTTTAATATTACATAGGGTCTTTTTTGATTTTGTACTGAAAAAAAACGTTTGTGATGACGGTAACAGTCAGCTTCTAAAAGCCCCGTTACCACATTGCAACCTGCATCTTGCAAACGTTTGACACCTCTTCCTGCTACTTTAGAAAAAGTATCAATCACACCTATATAAACATTGGGTATTTTATGTTTAACAATCAAATCGGCACAAGGCGGTGTTTTACCAAAATGAGAACAGGGCTCCATAGTAACATACATCGTTGCCTCTTTTAATACTTCAGGATTTTTAACAGAACGTATGGCTACCACCTCTGCATGACTACCCCCATAAGCTTGTGTATACCCTTCACCTACAATTGTATCGTTCCAAACAATTACACAACCTACTGAGGGATTAGGTCTTGAAGTTCCTATACCTTTTTCAGCAAGATAAAGACAACGTCTCATATATGATTCATGTTTTCCCATAAAACAAAAGTAAGCTGAAAGAAACTAAGACACAACTCAAAAAAAAGAGAATAAAATAAATCCTCGTAATTTATCTATTGTAAACAGCATACTGTATTTTTGTGTTTATGAAAATAATCGCACTTAAAAAATTATTTCACAGCAGACTTTCTGAATTGTATCCAGCAACAGAAATAGACTCTTTTCTAAATATCCTATGTGAATTCAAACTACAACTTACAAGAGTTGAAAGAGCTTTAGAGCCAAACAGAAAACTTAAAGACACAACAATTACTTTTTTTGAAACAGCCTTAGAAAAACTTTCAAAAGGAGTTCCTGTCCAACACATTATTGGTACAAATCACTTTTACGGTTTAGAATTTTCAGTCAATGAAAACGTACTCATACCAAGACCCGAAACTGAAGAGCTAGTTTCGCTCATTTTGAAAAACACGGTTAAAAAAACACCTATAAAAATTTTAGACATTGGTACAGGGAGTGGCTGTATCGCTATAACTCTTGCCAAGCACCTGACAAATGCAAAAGTATGGGCTGTAGACATTTCAGAAAAAGCACTGATCACTGCTAAAGAAAATGCAACTAAAAATAAGGTTAATATTTCATTCATTCAGCAAGACATCCTCAAATCCGATACACTTCCAGCATCTTTTGACATTATTGTAAGCAACCCACCCTATGTGCGAGAACTCGAAAAAAAGGAAATGCACAAAAATGTTCTTGAACACGAACCCCATACAGCTTTGTTTGTTTCAGACGCAGCTCCTCTTGTTTTTTATGAGAAAATTGCTGATTTGGCATTTAACAACCTAAACAAAGACGGTTCTTTGTATTTTGAAATCAACCAATACCTCGGAAAAGAAACCCTAAAAATGTTAGAAGAAACAGGTTTTACAAAAAATGAATTGTTTAAAGACCTCTTTGGAAACGACCGCATGACAAAATCTACATGCTAATATTCCGTACTATGTTTTTACTATCTTTGTCCCATGAGAATTGACATTATTACCGTTTCCCCAGAATTAATTCAAAGTCCTTTTGAACATTCGATCGTAAAAAGAGCCATAGACAAAGGTTTGGCTGAAGTACACTTTCACAACCTGCGAGATTATGCATCTAATAAATATAAAAAAATAGACGATTACCAATTTGGTGGTGGGGCTGGCATGGTTCTTATGATAGAGCCAATTGACAAGTGTATATCTAAACTTAAGTCTGAAAGAGATTACGACGAGGTCATTTATATGACCCCTGATGCTCCTATCCTAAACCAAGCCACTTCAAACATGCTTTCTTTGAAAGAAAATTTTATTATTTTATGTGGTCACTATAAAGGGGTCGATCAACGCGTTCGAGATATGTTCATCACAAAGGAAATCTCTATAGGTGATTATGTATTGAGCGGTGGAGAATTAGGCGCTGCCGTTTTGTGTGATAGCATCATACGTTTGATTCCTGGTGTTTTGGGAGATGAAACCTCCGCATTGACCGATTCTTTTCAAGACAATTTATTATCACCCCCAGTTTACACAAGACCCGCTGAATACAAAGGAGCTGAAGTTCCTCCAATATTACTATCAGGAAATTTCCCCAAAATAGATACTTGGAGAACAGAAAAAGCTTACGAGAGAACACAACAAATAAAACCAGATTTACTAGATGAATAACGTTTACAGTTTTCTAAAAAACCACCCCGCACTCAGTATAGTAATAGGTTTTCAACTCTTTCGTTTCTTACTACTCCCCTATATGGGCTTAATGCCTCAAGACGCATACTATCATTTTTATGGAGAACATCTCGCCTTGTCTTATTTTGACCACCCAGGCATGATCGGTTACATACTTCGATTGTTTACCTCTGTGTTTGGAAAGACTGTATTCGCTATAAAACTAGCTGATTTCACAGTCACTTCATTAACCTTGTTTAGTTTCTTTAAACTGAGTGCTTACTTTCTACCTGATACACTTAGAAAAAAAGCCTTGGTATTATTGACCACTACGGTCTGTTTTTCAATACTAAGCCTAAACTCTACACCAGACGTTCCATTATTGTTATTTTGGACACTTTCGTTGCTATCATTGAGCAAAGCTATTTTTGAAAACAATAAGAAACATTGGATTATTGCAGGTATCACAATGGGACTTGCCTTTGACAGTAAATACACAGCTCTCCTTTTACCAATAGGCTTGTTGCTGTTTATTATTTTTTCCAAAGACTACAGAAAACTTCTGTTTTCTCCTTGGCTATGGAGTTCTTTAATCATTGCCGCTTTGGTAACAAGTCCTGTTTGGATATGGAATTATGAAAATGATTTTGCATCCTTTCTATTTCAATCCTCAAACAGAACTGGCTCCATCTCTAAATTTCAATTCAAATCTAGATACCTTTTCGGCGCTATTGGACACCAAATTATATTGGTATTGCCCGTATTACTTTTTCTATTTGTAAAAATCACATACAAATACCTAAAAAACATATTGATCAAATTTGACATCCCCGATGCTAAAAAATTATTTTTACTCGCATTCTTTATTCCTACATTTTTTGGTTTTGCATTACTGACACCTATCTATTGGGTCAAGTTAAATTGGATGATGCCTTCCTACATTACTGGAGTGCTGATCGCTAGTACTTATATTTCAAAAAAAGGAATGAAGATCCACTTGATTGGTGCTGTTGCAGTTCATCTTATAGCAAGCCTTCAAATAGTAAGTTTTATAGTCCCCATCAAAAGTGATGACACTTGGGTAGGATGGAAAGAACTGGTAACTTCTGTTGAGGCATTACAAAAACAAGAGGCGAACACATTTGTCTTTTCAGACGATGGATACAAAACAACAGCCTGCATGAACTTTTTTACCGATCAAAAAATATACGCACAAAACATCATTGGTAAACACGCCTTACAGTTTGACTATATTGGTGATGATCTCAAACTGCTAGCCGGTAAAAACGCCTTGTTTATAGACTCTGACAAGCGTTTTAAAAACACCATGAAGAAAGGAAGCTATCCGGAAGAATTAGACGCATATTTCACAAGGGTAACAGAGCTAAAACCTATCATCATTAAAGTCAACGGAAAAGACACACGTAAATTTTGGGTGTATCGCTGTGAAGACTATAAAGTTAAGCCAAAAATAAATCAGTAAATAAAAAACTACAAGCACACCTTATTTAATAAAAAATATTGTAAGTTTGCAGTCTCAAAATCAACCTCTGACGAAAATCGTGTATGTTGCTTTGTTGAAACCCCATTAAATAATAAGAAAATGGCAAATTTAGTAGATTTCGTACAAAACGAATTCGTAACAAAAAATGAATTCCCAGAATTCCAGTCAGGAGACACAATCACAGTGTACTACGAGATTAAGGAGGGAGCTAAGACACGTACTCAGTTTTTTAGAGGTGTCGTAATTCAAAAGAGAGGTTCTGGAACTTCAGAAACTTTTACAATTAGAAAAATGTCTGGAACTGTTGGTGTAGAGCGTATCTTCCCAATCAACTTACCAGCTATTCAGAAAATCGAAGTAAACAAGCAAGGAAAAGTGAGAAGAGCTCGTATCTTTTACTTTAGAGAGCTTACAGGTAAGAAAGCGAGAATCAAAGAGATTCGTCGTAAATAAGACCTTCGTTTTTTCAAAACATATAAAAACTCGTTTGACAATTTCAAACGAGTTTTTTTTTGCTAATAATTAATAAAAAATCATTGTACTAGAAGTTGTATCGTTATTTTAGAACTCATACGAAAAGAGACTCACTAGTACAAACTATTTATTGTCAAATACACATAATAAAATCATAAATGAAGTACTAAATATTGGTAAGATTTAATGAAACCAAACACATATTTATGACCTAGTAAATAGAGCTTTAGTTGAGATAACTACTAAAAACAATAAACAAAACAAAAACCTTAAAAACAATATAAAAAACAGAGTTATTCAAAAAAAGTGACAATTCAATAAAAAAAACACAAAATATTAACATATACTCAATAAAACCAAGGGATTTCTATTGTTTTTTAATCAAATACTTTATTGAATATCACTACATTTGTGCAGCTAAAAAATTGAAAGTATTGCTTTTATGATTTTTGGCAAAGAAATCACTATTAAACTATTGGAAAACCAATACCTAATATTTTCTAATTCCATGACAAATAAGACATCACAAATCGTATATACTATTACGGACGAAGCACCTGCTTTGGCAACTTATTCATTTTTACCTATTGTTGAATCATTTACCAAACAAGCAAATATCAACATCGTAAAAAAAGATATTTCACTAGCTGCTAGAATCCTAGCAAACTTCCCTGAATACCTTTCAGAAGATCAAAAAGTTGAAGATGCCTTATCTGAATTAGGAAAATTAGCAAAGACACCGGAAGCAAATATCATCAAACTTCCTAATATCAGTGCATCAGTACCTCAATTGAAAGCAGCGATTGCTGAACTACAATCCAATGGTTATGCGGTTCCTGATTTCCCTGAAACCCCTTCTACAGACAAAGAAAAGACTATTAAAGCAACCTACGCAAAAGTATTAGGTTCAGCTGTAAACCCTGTGCTAAGAGAAGGAAACTCAGACAGAAGAGTTGCCGGACCTGTAAAACAATATGCAAAAAACAACCCACACTCCATGGGAACTTGGACAACAGATTCAAAATCTCACGTAGCAAGCATGCAGGATGGTGATTTTTACGGAAGTGAAAAATCTACAACAATTGCAAAAGCAGGAAACTTAAAAATAGAATTGGTTGCAGACAATGGAAGCACAACGGTTCTAAAGGAAACTACTCCTGTATTAGAAGGAGAGATCTTTGACACAGCAGTGATGAACTTGCAAAAGTTAAAAGAATATGTAGCTGCTGAAATAGAAGATGCGAAATCAAAAAACGTTTTGTTTTCAGTTCATATGAAAGCAACGATGATGAAAGTATCAGACCCTATTATTTTTGGAGCTGTTGTTGAAGTTTTCTTTAAAGATGTCTTTGAAAAATACAGCGAAACTTTCAAAGAAATTGGTGTTTCTTCTAAAAATGGATTGGGAGATGTTTACAACAAAATCAAAACACTTCCTACTGAGCAGCAAGATGAAATCAAGGCTGCTATAGATAAAGTATACGAAAACAGCCCTGCATTGGCAATGGTAAACTCTGACAAAGGAATTACAAACCTTCACGTTCCAAGTGACGTAATTATTGATGCTTCTATGCCTGCTATGATTCGTACTTCTGGACAAATGTGGAATGCAGAAGGAAACGCTCAAGACACGAAAGCACTTATACCAGACAGATCGTATGCAGGAATCTACCAAGAGACCATCGACTTCTGTAAACAACACGGTGCTTTTGACCCAACAACAATGGGTACGGTACCTAACGTAGGATTGATGGCTCAAAAAGCTCAAGAATACGGGTCACATGACAAAACTTTCCAAATAGCAGACAATGGAACTGTAAAAGTATCAGATGATAAAGGAAACGTTATTTTGGAACAAAAAGTAAATACTGGAGATATATTTAGAGCATGCCAAGTAAAAGACGCTCCAATACAAGACTGGGTAAAGCTAGCCGTTACTAGAGCAACTGCAACCCAGACTCCTGCAATCTTTTGGTTGGACGAAAACAGAGCACACGATGCTGAATTGATTAAAAAAGTAAAAGCATATTTACCGAACCACAACACTGAAGGATTAGACATCTCAATACTCTCTCCAGTAGAGGCTACCAAAGTGACACTAGAAAGATGTCACAAAGGCTTGGACACAATTTCAGTAACTGGAAATGTATTGCGTGATTATTTGACTGATTTATTCCCTATTTTAGAATTGGGAACCTCTGCAAAAATGTTGTCTATCGTTCCTTTGATGAACGGAGGTGGTTTGTTTGAAACAGGTGCTGGAGGATCTGCTCCAAAACACGTGCAACAATTTCAAGAAGAAGGACATTTGAGATGGGATTCATTAGGTGAATTTTTAGCTTTATCTGTATCTCTTGAAGATTTAGCCGTAAAAACAAACAACTCAAAAGCAGACGTTCTTTCTAAAACATTGAACGAAGCTAACACAACATTTTTGACAAATGACAATTCACCTTCTAGAAAAGTTGGTGAACTTGACAACAGAGGAAGTCACTTTTACTTAGCAATGTATTGGGCAGAAGCATTGGCTTCTCAAAACGAAGACAAAGAACTAAAAGACACTTTTTCTCCTTTGGCAAAAATACTGACAGAAAACAAAGAAGCAATCGTTTCACAACTTAATAACGCTCAAGGAAGTGCTGTTGAACTAGGAGGCTACTACTACCCTAACCCAGAAAAGGTAGCTGTTGCTATGCAACCTAGTAAGTTATTAAACGAAGCATTGTCTAGTATCGTTTAACAACGAAGATTTCATAATATCAAAAAGTCCAAACAAATTGTTTGGACTTTTTTTTGTGTTTATAATTTCTGAACTACTCACTTTTACAACTTACTTCTGTGACGAAGCTCTTACAACTAGTTCAGGGTTTAATATTATCTTATTCAATTGCGGAGGTTTATTAATTTCATCAATTCTCCTCAAAAAAGCTTCCGCAGTCAAACGACCTATTTCTTCACTATGCTGGTTTATAGATGTAATTGACGGCGTTACTAAAGAAGTAAAAGGCTCGTTACTAAAACCTACAATAGCTATATCTTCAGGCACTCTTATATTTCTTTCTTGCAAAACTTGTAGTGCACCTAAGGCGGCATAATCACTAGCCGCATAAACAGCATCAGGAATCTGATCTAGATCTAAGAACTGCTCCATGATAGTCCTACCATCTTCAATACTCAAATTACTCTCAACTAACAAAACATCGTCTGAAGGCAATTCATGTGCCTGAAGTGCATCTTTGTATCCTTGAATCCTGTTTTTGTAAATTCTCGTATGACTGTACCCAGCGATATGCGCAATTCTTTTGCATTTTTGAGCCACAAGATGATCCACAATCATATGGCTACTTTTGTAATCATCAATTCCAATATAATCAACACCTATTTCATTCTCACCACGATCAAAAAGTACCAAAGGAACCCCTTTTCTTTTTATTTTTTTATAGTGAGTAAAGTCTTTTGTTTCGTTCGCTAAAGACGCGAGAATACCATCGACTTGTGTGAACAAAAGTGCATCAATATTTTTACATTCTTTGTCGTAAGACTCATAAGACTGTGAAACAATAATATTATAGCCTTTTTTATTCAAAACATTCTCAATGCTTTGCAAAACTGCAGAAAAAAAAGTACTATTGGCACGCGGAATAATCACCCCTACTAAGTTACTTTTACCTTTCCGAAGGGCACTCGCCAAATGGTTAGGTTGGTAGTTCAGATTCCTAGCAACCTGCTGCACAGATACCTTCGTTTTCTCACTAATTCTAGGATGATCATTGAGCGCTTTTGAAACCGCCGAAGGGGTCAATCCCAAAACATTAGCGATATCTTTTATGGTTGTTTTTTTTTTGTTTCTCAAGAATTTCTATATATTTGTTCAATCGTTTGAACAAATGTAATTAAAATTTACATAACATCAAAGGGGGCATTGTTGTGTAAACACAGTAAAACCTGCCAAATAACAGGGTTAGCTTTGTTTCAAAACACAAAAAAACATGTGAGAAATGTTTTTTTTTAGAACCCTAACTCAATCGATTTAGTAAAAAAATAAAAATTAAATAAAAAAAAATGAAATACATTGTTTGCGAAAAACCAGGAGAATTTCTTGTAAAAGAAAAAGAAGCACCTGTAAGAAAAGAAAATGAAGCTTTGTTGCAAATCAACAAGGTTGGAATTTGTGGAACTGACTTGCATGCTTATGGAGGTAATCAGGCGTTTTTTACGTATCCAAGAATCTTAGGTCATGAGTTGGCTTCTGAGATTTTAGAAATTGGTGAGAATGAAAGAGGTTTAAAAGCTGGAGACAAGGTTGTTGTAATGCCTTATATCAGCGATAAAAACAGTGTTGCTTCTAGAAATGGAAAACCAAATTGTTGTCCAAATATTAGAGTTTTGGGTGTACACACTGACGGTGGTATGCAAGAACAAATTACAGTACCTACAGATATTTTATTACCTGCCAATAATTTGTCTGACGACCAAATGGCCATTGTAGAACCGTTGGCAATTGGAGCACACGCAGTTAGAAGAGCTGATGTAAAACCAGGAGAAACTGTTGCTGTTGTTGGATGTGGTCCTATTGGAATTGGAATCATGAAATTAGCACAAATCGCTGGAGCAAAAGTGGTTGCTATTGACATGAACGAACAACGTCTAGAATACGCTAAAGAAAAAATCGGTGTTGACTATACTGTAAAAGCTGGTGCTGATGCGGCAAAAGACATTGCAGAATTGACTAACGGAGACATGTGTAATGCAGTATTTGATGCTTCAGGAAACAAATTTGCTTTGGAAGCAGGACCAGATTACATGTCACATGGAGGACGTTTTGTATTGGTAGGTTTGTCTAAAGGAGAGTTGACATATAGCCACCCTGCAATTCACGCAAAAGAAATGACTTTGATGTGTAGCCGTAATGCAACAACAGAAGATTTCGAACATGTAATCAACGTATTAGATCAGTTTCCAACAGAATCTTTCATTACACACAATGTACCTTTCACGGAAATGATTGCAAACTTTGACAGTTGGTTAAAACCTGAAACAGGAGTAATCAAAGCTACAGTTGATTTCAAATTGTAAAATAAACACAAGAATAAATACTATAATAAATAAATAAAATGGCAAAAGTAATTACGTTTGGAGAGATCATGTTAAGATTGGCTCCTCAAGGATTTTTAAGATTTTCACAAGCAAACAGTTTTGACGCTATCTACGGAGGTGGAGAGTCTAACGTTGCTGTATCATTGGCTAACTACGGAGTATCATGTGACTTTGTAACTCGTTTGCCTAAAAACGACATCGGTGAGTGTGCAATGATGGAAATGCGTAAAAGAGGTGTTGGTGTTGACAAGATCGTTTATGGAGGAGACCGTTTAGGAATTTACTTTTTAGAAACTGGAGCTGTATCAAGAGGTTCTAAAGTTGTTTATGACCGTGCTCACTCTGCAATGTCAGAAATCGAGTCTGGAATGATCAACTGGGAAGAAGTATTTGACGGAGCTGAGTGGTTCCACTGGACTGGTATTACTCCTGCAATCTCTCAAGGAGCTGCTGACGTTTGTTTGGAAGCTGTTAAAGCGGCTAGCAAATTAGGAATTACTATTTCTACTGACTTGAACTACAGAGCTAAATTATGGAAATACTGTGACGATGCGCATAGAGAAGCTGTAATGACTGAATTGACTTCTTACTGTGATATCGTATTAGGAAACGAAGAAGACGCTGAAATGCACTTTGGTATCAAGCCAGAAGGAATTTCTGTTCAGACGGAAGGACACAATGTAAAAGCGGAAGCTTTCTTGTCTGTTTGCGAACAAATGATGAAAAAATTCCCAAGAGCTAAAAAAGTAATTACTACGTTAAGAGGTTCTATTTCTGCATCTCATAACACATGGGCGGGTGTATTGTACGATGGATCTAAATTGTACCAAACGCGTCAATACCAAATCACTGATATCGTTGATAGAGTTGGTGGTGGTGATTCATTTATGGGTGGTTTGATCTACGGATTGTTGAAATACCCAGAAGACGATCAAAACGCATTGGACTTCGCAGTAGCAGCATCTTGTTTGAAACACACTATCAAAGGAGACGCTAACTTGGCAACAGTTGCTGAAGTTGAGAAGTTGATGGGTGGTGATGCATCAGGAAGAGTAGCAAGATAATTATATCCTATTCCTTTGGGTTACTAGTTTATTTTAAAACTAGTAACCTAGAGGAATACTTTTTTACAAAAAAAACATGAAAAAATCAGTTGCAATTATTTGTGGTGGTGGACCAGCACCCGGTATCAATACCGTTATTAGTACAGTCGTAAAAACTTTTATCAAAGATGGCTATGATGTATTAGGAGTTCATCACGGATATAAAGGTATTCTCTCTGAGACTCCCTCTATTAAAAAGTTTGATTTTCACAGTGCTGATATTATTTACAGCAGAGGTGGCTCAACATTAACAATGAGTCGTTTCAAACCTAAAGATAGTGATTTCAAAGCAGATTTTTTCTTAAAAAACAATGTCAAATTATTGGTTACTATCGGTGGTGATGATACTGCCTCAACAGCTGGTAGATTGACGAAATACTTGGAAACACAAGAACTTGATGTAGCACACATACACGTTCCAAAAACAATTGACAACGACCTTCCGCTTCCAGACAGAAATCCAACTTTTGGATACCATACTGCAAAAGACGAAGGGGTACGTATCGGTAATACTGTTTATGAAGATGCAAGAACAAGTGAAAACTGGTTTGTAGTTTCTGCTATGGGTAGATCTGCCGGACACTTGGCATTTGGAATTGCGACTGCTTGTCATTTTCCAATGGTGATCATCCCTGAGATGTTCAACAAAACAAATATTACTTTTGAAAAATTGATCAACTTGATCATTTCTTCAATTGTAAAAAGTAAAATTAGAGGTATTGAGTATGGTGTTGCCATGGTCAGCGAAGGGGTTTTCCACTTTATGGACGATGAAGAAATCATCAATTCAGGTATCAGCTTCACCTACGACGACCACGGACATCCTGAACTAGGAAATGTGAGCAAGTCTCACATCTTTAACTACCTACTACAGGTGAAATTAAAAGAATTAGGACTAGAAATCAAATCAAGGCCTGTTGAAATCGGCTATGAATTGAGATGTAGCAATCCTATAGCCTTTGATTTGAACCTGTGTACACTTCTTGGAATAGGAGTAAAAAAATTATTCGACCAAGGTAAAACAAGGTGTATCGTAAGTGCAAACTCAAAAGGAGACATTGCTCCCTTGTATTTAAAAGACTTTGAAGATTCAGAAGGTAAAGTACAGCCAAGATTGGTAGATATAGATTCAGATATGGCACAATTGTACATCAACAATCTGATAAAAATTAACGAGAATGATTACGAAGCTGCTAGTGCATATCTCGACAATCCAGCAGCATATGATTTTAATAAAATATTAAACTGGCACTCTAAAGAAGTGTCACTAGAAACAGTAAACTAAAATAAAATGGCACAATTTACAAGAATTGAAGTAGCAAAGGCGATGAAAGAAACGGGGATGATTCCTTTGTTTTTTAACAGTGACATCGAATTGAGTAAAAAAGTATTGAAAGCATGTTATGATGGGGGAGCTCGTTTGATGGAGTTTACAGCACGTGGAGATTTCGCTCACGAAGTTTTCGGAGAATTGACAAAGTATGCAATTGCAGAATTACCGGGAATGATAATGGGTGTAGGTTCTGTAACTGATGCAGCTGCCGCTTCTTTGTACATGGCATTGGGTGCTAACTTTATCGTAACTCCAGTGTTAAGGGAAGATATTGCTATAGCTTGTAATAGAAAGAAAGTATTGTGGTCACCAGGATGTGGTTCTTTGACTGAAATCGCTAGAGCTGAAGAATTAGGATGTGAAATCGTAAAATTATTCCCTGGAGACTTATACGGGCCAAAATTTGTAAAAGGAATCAAAGGTCCTCAACCATGGACTTCTATCATGCCTACTGGTGGTGTTGCTCCAACTGAAGAAAACTTATCAGGATGGTTCAATGCGGGAGTTACTTGTGTAGGAATGGGCTCTCAATTGATTTCTAAAGATATCATCGCTAACAAAGATTATGCTAAGTTGGAAAACGATGTAAAAGCAGCTTTCGAGATCATCAATAGAATTAGAAAATAATAACACACAAAGAATCGTAGAGATGAGGTAGGATTGCCTCATCTCTATTTCTATTTTTCACAATCCGTAACACACACACAATTATGGCTAAGAGTTATGTACAGATAGACCCTAAGGATAACATTATTGTTGCTATTACCAACTTGAACAAAGGGATGGTTACAAATATCCAAGGTAAAGAAGTTGTCTTAAAAGAAAATATCAAAGGAAAGCACAAATACGCTTTGAATGATTTTGAAGTAGGAGATGAAATTTTCATGTATGGCGTTTTGATTGGAAAGGCTATGGTACCTATTCAAGCGGGAACTGCTATTACTATTGAAAATGTAAAACACGCTTCTGCAGCTTACGACGAAAGTGCAGAAAAATTTACATGGACTGCACCTGACGCTTCTAATTTTGAAGGAAGAACTTTTAATGGATACCACCGTGAAGACGGAAAAGTAGGAACGGCAAATTACTGGTTGGTAATACCTTTGACTTTTTGTGAAAATAGAAACATTGATGTTTTAGAAGGTGCACTAGCTGAAAAGCTTGGTTACGAAACAAAGAAAGATTTTGCGGTTGATACTGACGCATTGATTGAAAAATTCAAATCAGGAGCCTCTGCAGAAGAAATCTATGACACACCAATCATTGCAACAAAAGAAGAAATGTCACAAAACAGAGTGTTTAAAAACGTTGATGGTATCAAGTTTTTAAAGCACGATGGTGGTTGTGGTGGTATTCGTCAAGATGCTGAAACTTTGTGTAGATTGCTTGCAGGATACATTGCAAATCCAAATGTTGCTGGAGCAACAGTGTTTAGTTTGGGATGTCAAAATGCACAAATTGAAATGTTGCAAAATGCAATAGACGCCATTACACCAAACAACAAAAAGCCTGTACACTACCTAGAGCAACAACAAAGCGAAAGTGAGCGTAAATTGATTGAAGAAGCTGTAAAACATACTTTTGTAGGTCTAACAGAAGCTAACAAAATTGAAAGAAAACCTGCTCCAATTAGCAAATTGGTATTAGGTTTGGAATGTGGTGGTTCTGATGGTTTCTCTGGAATCTCTGCAAACCCAGCATTAGGATATGCATCCGATTTATTAGTTGCTGTTGGGGGAACTCCTGTTCTTTCTGAATTTCCAGAATTGAACGGTGTAGAGCAAGAAATCATCAACAGATGTAACACCAAAGAAGATGCTACTAAATTTTACAATATTATGCGTGCTTACTCAGCAGCAGCAGTAGCTGTAGGTTCTGGATTTGAAAACAATCCATCTCCAGGAAATATCAAGGACGGTTTGATTACTGATGCCATGAAATCTGCAGGTGCAGCGAAAAAAGGAGGAACATCTCCTGTTGTTGAAGTGTTGGATTACACTGAACAAATTACCAAACCTGGTTTGAACTTGTTATGTACTCCTGGAAATGATGTGGAATCTACTACTGGATTGGTAGGGTCTGGATGTAATATTGTAGTATTTACGACAGGATTGGGAACTCCTACTGGAAACCCTGTAGCTCCTGTTTTGAAGATGTCAAGTAACACACATTTGTTTGAAAGAATGAATGACATTATAGACATCAACGCAGGTACTGTTATCAGTGGTGAAGACACAATTGAAACTATGGGTGAAAAGATTCTAGATCATATCATCAAAGTAGCAAGTGGTGAAATCCCATCTAAAGCAGTAGCACACGGACACAACGATTTTATCCCTTGGAAAAGAGGGGTATCTCTATAATTTTAAAATCAACAAGAAAAGATGAACTCATTAAATAGAACTAACGCTTCAGTAAATACCTATACTGAAAGAATCATACAATTTGGAGAAGGAAACTTCTTAAGAGCATTTGCTAACTGGATGATTCACGAAATGAATAAAAAAGCTGATTTTGATGCTGGTGTGGTTGCTGTACAACCAATCGACCAAGGATTGATCAAAATGTTGAACGATCAAGATGGTTTGTATACGTTGTACATGAATGGTATCAAAAACGGAGAAGCCATTAGCGAGCACGAAATCATCGATTGTATTCAACGAGGAATCAACCCGTATGAGGCTCCTGCTGAATATTTGAAAAACGCTGAAAATCCAGACCTAAGATTTGTAATCTCTAATACTACAGAGGCAGGAATTTCTTACAATGCCGATGACAAATTAGAGGATGCTCCTCAATCAAGCTACCCAGGAAAGCTAACTGCTTTGTTGTACAAAAGATTCCAATTCTTTGGAGGAGCTTCAGACAAAGGAATGATTGTAATTCCATGTGAATTGATCGACAAAAATGGTGAAAACCTAAAGAAAATCATCTTACAATACGCAGCTGATTGGAACTTAGGAGAAGAGTTTGTAGCGTGGATCGAAGAAGACAATATTTTCTGTAATACTTTGGTAGATAGAATTGTTCCTGGATATCCAAGAGACAAAATGGATGCGATCACTGAAGAACTAGGTTACAAAGACAACTTGGTTGTAGAAGGTGAGCAATTCCACCTATGGGTGATTGAAGGACCTGAATCAGTAAAAGAAGAAATTCCTGCAGAAGCATGTGGTTTGAATATCGTATTTACTGACAATATGGAACCATACAGAACTCGTAAAGTAAGAATCTTAAACGGAGCTCATACAACATTGGTACCCGTAGGTTACTTGTACGGAATTGATAAAGTACGTGAGTCTTTAGAAGATGAAGTAGTTGGTGGATTTTTACAAAACACAATTTTTAACGAGATCTGTCCAACCCTTGATCTTTCTAAGGAAGAATTAGAGCAATTTTCCAACGATGTATTAGATCGTTTTAGAAACCCATTCTTGGAGCATGCATTAATGAGTATCTCATTGAACTCTACCTCTAAATTCAAAACGAGAGTATTGCCTTCTGTGTTAGAATACATCAAAAGAAAGAATGAGCTTCCTAAGGGATTGTTGTTCTCTTTGGCTTCTTTGATTGCTTTTTACAAGGGAGACAGAAACGGAACCGCTTATGAAGTTAAAGACGACCAAGCAGCATTGGATTTCTTTGCTACACAATGGGCTAGCAACGATACTGCTGCCATTGCAAAAGCAACACTTGCAAACACAGATTTCTGGGGAACTGACTTGACACAATTTGAAGGATTGGAGGCGCTTGTTGCTGAAAATCTTGAAGCTATAACTTCGAAAGGAATGAAGGTAGCTTTGGAAGCATTTGTAAAATAACTTAAATAGAGCTCCTTCTGCAAAGGAGGAGTGTTTTATTTTCTTAAATATTCACTGAAATGATAATTGATTCACATCAACATTTTTGGCACTATGAGCCTGTAAAACACGAATGGATTGACGATAACATGTCTGTAATACGTAAGGATTTTACACCACAAGACCTCAAAGAAGTTTATAATGAAAATGGAATTGATGGATGTGTTGCAGTACAAGCTGACCAAACTCTTGAAGAGACAGACTTCTTGTTGAATCTGGCGGCAGAAAACAACTTTATCAAAGGAGTCGTTGGATGGGCTGATTTGAGAAATGATAATTTTGAAGCAGAATTAGAAAAATATCAAGATCAAGAAAAGCTAAAAGGATTTCGTCATGTAGTGCAAGGAGAACCCGATCATAACTTTTTGTTGAGACCTAAATTCTTAAGAGGGATTTCTATACTTGAAAAACACAAATACGTATACGATATCTTAGTCTTTCCTCACCAATTAGGTGCAACATTAGAATTTGTAAAAAAATTTCCTAATCAACAATTTGTCATCAATCATATCGCTAAGCCTTATATAAAAGATGGATATTTTGAGGGATGGGCAATGTTGATGAAAGAAATTGCAAGACAAGAAAATGTCTTTTGTAAACTTTCAGGTATGGTAACAGAGGCGGATTACGGTTCGTGGACAGCACAAGAGATTCAACCTTATATGGAATTGGTACTCAACTCTTTTGGAACAGATAGAGTGATGTATGGTTCTGATTGGCCTGTGTGTCTTGTAGCAGGTAATTACACAAAAATTAAAGAATTAACAACAAATTTTATCAGTAAGTTAAGCACTAATGAGCAACAGAAAATCATGGGTGACAATGCTGTAAAATTTTACAACTTAAAATAAAACAGAATGGATTTAAATTTAAAAGGAAAGGTAGTAGTCATTTCGGGTGCTGCTGGTATAAAGGGTAGTATCGGTGAAACGATACTTCAAAAGCTTGTTGAAGAAGGAGCTACCCCTGCAATTATAGATAGAAATGATAGAGGTTTTGCATATGCGGAAGAAATTCAAAAAAAGGGTATAGATGCTATTTTTTGCAAAACAGATGTAACAAACCCAGAGGAGGTGGCAGCTGCAATGAATACAATTATTGAAAAATATAAGCGTATCGATGTAGTTATCAATAATGTTGGAGTTAACGATGGAGCTGGATTAGAATCTAGCTATGATGATTTCATGAACTCTTTGAAATTAAACATGGTAAGTTACTTCTTAGTGGTACAACACGCTTTGCCATACCTTAAAGAGAGTAAAGGAAATATCCTTAATATCGGTTCTAAAGTGGGATTGACAGGACAAGGTGGAACTTCAGGATACGCTGCTGCTAAAGGAGGGGTTTTGGGATTGACTCGTGAATGGGCAGTAGACCTGATCAAACACTCAATTCGAGTAAATGCAATTATTATTGCAGAAAGCTGGACTCCTGCTTATGACAACTGGATCAAAACATTGGAAAACGGAGAAGAAAAACTTGCTTCAATTGTTAAGAAGATTCCTTTTGAGAATAGAATGACAACTCCTGAGGAAATTGCTGACCAATCTTTGTTCACTATTTCTGAAAGATCTTCTCATACAACGGGTCAATTTATTACAGTTGACGGAGGTTATGTAAATTTAGATAGATCTTTATTGACAGAATAAACAATATGTTATATAAAATGTTAGATTTGGAACCATTCTAAATCTAACATTTGAATTACTTAGCAACTAATAAAAAACTAAAACCAACAACTAATGAGCACATCATCAAAAACACCTGTAGTTCGCAGAGAATTACTATTTCCTTTTATAATTATCACATCATTATTCGCCTTATGGGGTATTGCCAATGACTTGACAAACCCAATGGTATCTGCCTTTAAAAAAGTTATGCCTGAGTTGTCAAACGTTCAAGCGTCTTTAGTGCAGTTTGCCTTTTATTTTGGGTATTTTTTTATGGCATTACCTGCGGCTTTGTTTATTCGTAAACAGAGTTACAAGTCAGGAATTATTTTAGGTTTATCTTTATATGCGATAGGAGCTTTTTTGTTTTACCCGGCTGCAGCTTATGAGGAATTTACATACTTCTTGGTATCTCTTTGGGTAATCACTTGTGGTTTGGCTTTCCTAGAAACAACTTCAAATCCTTTGATTTTGTCATTGGGAGACAAAGAAACATCAACACAAAGATTGAACTTGGCACAAGCATTCAATCCAATCGGATCTTTAATGGGAATGATCGTAGCACAGCAGTTTGTAATCTCTGCACTGCGTTCTGATGATTATACAGAAGAGGCATACAAAGCCTTATCTTCAGAAGAATTGGCTGCAGTAAGAGAAAATGATTTGGGTGTTATTAGTTTGCCTTACATTGCTTTAGGAATTGTTGTATTAGTAATTATGACCATCATCATATTTACGAAAATGCCGAAGACACCTGCAGAGGAAAAAATGGGATTGAAGGAATCCTTCGATAAATTATTTGCAAACAAGAATTATGTACAAGGGGTTATTGCTCAAGCATTTTATGTTGGCGCTCAAATCATGTGTTGGACTTATATTTTCCAATATGTTGAAAACTTAAACTTGAGTTTGGCTCCTGATGCACAATTGACGGCGACTTGGTTTAACGTAGCTGCCATGATCATCTTCTTGACTGGAAGATGGATAGGAACTGCTTTGATGAAAACAATCAACCCTTCTAAATTATTATTCTTATTCGGACTAGGAGGAGTTGTTTTTGCAGGAGGAGCTATCTTGATTCCAGGTACATTTGGATTGTACTCTTTGGTAACAGTTTCGCTTTTCATGTCTATCATGTTTCCAACTATTTACGGTATTGCACTTAAAAATATGGGGGACGAGGCTAAAATTGGATCTGCGGGATTGGTAATGGCAATTGTTGGCGGTGCTTTAATGCCTGTATTACAAGGGAGTATCTTGGATTGGGGAGGCTCAGGATTTGCAGATCTTAAAATATTAGGATACATACCTGAGGTGAACTTTTCATTCATATTGCCTTTAATCTGTTTGGCGGTTGTTGCGAATTACGGATACAGAACTCACAAAAGAAACATTTAATTATGACAACAAAAAGATATTGTTATTCATGTGATCTAAAAGACGATTCTAAATTGATCGCAGAATACAAAGAATACCATGCAGCAGGAAATGCATGGCCGGAAATCACAAAAAGCATCAAAGATGCAGGTATTGTAGACATGCAAATTTACTTGACAGGAAACCGTATGTTTATGATTATGGAAGTTGACGAAACTTTTGACCCTGCAAAGAAAGCTGAAATGGATGCAAACAATCCGAAAGTACAGGAATGGGAAAACTTGATGTGGGATTACCAACAAGAATTACCATGGGCTAAGGATGGAGAAAAATGGATTGAACTAGAACAAGTATTTAAACTTGGAGAATAAACTAAATTAAAGAAAATGAAACATACAATTTTTACAATGGCTCTATTAGCAGTGAGTCTAGTTTCTTGTAACAAAGCGACTGAAAAAACAACTGCTGCAAAAAAGCCAAACATTATTTATATCATGGCAGATGATCATACCACTCAAGGAATTGGTGTGTATGGTAGTCGATTGGCTAAATTAAATCCTACGCCAACAATTGACAGAATTGCAAACGAAGGAATTTTATTAGAAAATGTTTTCTGTACAAACTCTATTTGTACGCCTTCACGTGCAACTATCATGACGGGACAGTACGGGCAGGTAAACGGAGTTAAAGATTTAGGAGGAATTTTGCCTGTAGACAGACAATACCTAGCCAAAGAAATGAAAAATCTAGGGTACACAACTGCAATTGTTGGGAAGTGGCACTTGAAAGAAGCTCCTGAAGCTTTTGACTACTACAATGTATTGCCAGGACAAGGAGACTACCACAACCCTACTTTGTACTCTAACGAGGAAACAGGTGAGAAAAAAGAAATCCGTTTTGAAAAAGGATTGGTAAGAACTGTAAATGCAACTACGTATGAAGGACACTCTTCTGATGTTATTACTGACAAATCTCTGGAATGGTTGGAAAGCAAAAGAGATAAAAGCAAACCTTTCTTCTTGATGCACCACTTTAAAGCACCTCACGATTTCTTTGAGCATGCAAAACGTTACAACGACTATTTGGCAGATGTTGAAATTCCAGAACCTGCTAGTTTATGGGATAATAAAAACAACGGTTCTGTTGCAACTAGAGGCTACAATGACTCTATGATGGATACTATTGGTTCTTCTGTGGGACATAGAAATATCATTCGTAACATGGGAATGCACATGAATATAGACCCTAACATTCCAGACCCAGAATACAAGAAATTAGCATACCAAGAATATTTGAAAAGATACTTGAGATGTGTCAAAGGTGTGGATGACAATGTGAAGCGTTTGTTTGACTACCTTGAGAAAAATGACTTGATGGATAATACTGTAATTATGTATACAGGTGATCAAGGATTTATGTTGGGTGAACACGACTACATCGATAAAAGATGGATGTATGAAGAATCTATGAGAATGCCTTTCTTAGTACGTTACCCAAAAACAATAAAAGCAGGAACAAGATCTAATGCCATTATTAACAATACAGACTTTGCTCCTACTATCCTTGATTTTGCAGGAGGTAAAACTCCAGAATACATGCAAGGAGAGAGTTTCAAGGAGGTATTGGTAACAGGAAAAGAACCAAAAGGATGGAGACAGGAGACTTACTACAGATACTGGATGCATATGGCACACAAACACAGTAACCCTGCACATTTTGGAATCCGAACTAAAGATCATAAGTTGATATTCTTCTACGCAAGAGACTACAAAAAGAGAAACAACAAAGCGCAGAAATGGGCACATCACCCTTCTTCATTATCGTTTGTAAAAACTCCAGTAGCATGGGAGTTGTATGACCTTAAAAACGACCCTAAAGAAATGAACAATGTCTACGGAAAAGCAGAATATGCTGAAGTAGTTAAAGAATTGAAAGCTAAATTAAAGGAGATGAGAACTGAATTTAAAGAAAATGATGCTCAATATCCGGAAATTCAAGAGTCAATAGACAAATACTGGGATAAATAACCCTCAAAGTAAATTAGATAAAGCGTCCTACTTTTAAGAGTAGGACGTTTTTTTTTATTAAAATCGTCATATATTTAATCTTGAGGATGTTGACAATGTACCTTGATAGATTAATTGTTTTAAGCAATTAAAAAAACATTGAAAATTAACTATATTTACACTGTGTA